>CAYUYN010000118.1:4166-10258 GCA_964449185.1 uncultured Anaerolineales bacterium
CCTGCGCGTGGATGGCGGGCGCACGGCCCGCACCCCCGTCCTGGTGCAGGTCAACCCGTAAGCACGGCGCAGCGTTAAACGACAGACCGCCGGCTGCGCCATTATGGCGCAGCCGGCGGTCTGTGGCAATGCGGTGTGGGCAATACAGGGCTCGAACCTGCGACCTCACGGATGTGAACCGTGCGCTCTGACCAACTGAGCTAATTGCCCTAACGCGCTGAAATTATAGCATGGCGCCCGCCGCCAATCAAGACCCCCGCGCGCCCTTTTTCCAGCCTCCAGCCTCCAGCCTCCAGCTTCCGCTCTTCATTCCTATTCACCCCCACACCCCTCACACGTCCTTTGACGTCTCCCTCCCCGTATGTTAAAATCCTGTCTGTTACCACCGGGGCCGCGAGCCCGGTAACCCACTGGGACGGAATCGACGCGCCCGCTGGCGCTCGGCAGAACAAAGTCAACCCTGGTTCTCTCTGCCCCGCCCGGAAGACTCCGGCGGGGCTTTTTGTCCGGTTTTGCCTTCTGTTTAGAAAGGTTGTGTATGTCCGTTAAGTTACGCGTCATCCCCCTCGGCGGCCTGGGGGAAATCGGCAAGAACATGATGCTCTTCGAGTACGGCGACCACTGCCTGCTGCTCGATGCCGGCCTCATGTTTCCCGAGAACGACATGCTCGGCATCGACTACATCATCCCCGACTTCCGCTACGTCGTGGAGCGCAAGGATAAGCTGCGCGGCATCATCATTACCCACGGCCACGAAGACCACACCGGCGCCATCAAGCACGTCATGGCCGCCCTCGAGGCCCCCGTCTACGCCACCCCGCTCACCCGCGGCCTGCTCGAAGTCAAGCTGCGCGACGCCAAGCTGCTGGATAAGGTCAATCTAAAAACCATCAACGCCGGCGATGTGGTCGAGATCGGCCCCTTTACCGTCGAGTTCTTCCACGTCTGCCACTCCATCCCCGATGGCGTCGGCGTCGGCATCACCACCCCCGCCGGCCTGATCGTCCACTCCGGCGACTTCAAGTTTGACCATACCCCGGTCGATGGCTGGCCCACCGATTACGCCAAGCTGGCCGAGTTCTCCGGCCGCAGCGTCATGGCCCTGCTGTCCGACTCCACCAACGCCGACAAGTCCGGCTGGACCCCGTCCGAGGCCGCCATCGACCCCGCCTTTGACGATGTGTTCCGCCAGGCCAAGGGCCGCATCCTGGTGGCCACCTTTGCCTCGCTCATCTCCCGCATCCAGCAGGTGGCCAACGCCGCCTTCCGCCATGGCCGCAAGATGGCGCTGGTGGGCACCTCCATGGTCGAAAACGCTAAGATGGCCCAAAAGCTGGGCTACCTCAGCCTGCCCGAGGGCCTGCTCATCCCCATCGACGAAGCCCTGCGCCTCGGTCCCGCCAAGGTCGCGCTCATGACGACCGGCACCCAGGGCGAGCCGTCGTCCATCCTGGGCCGCCTGTCCGAAGGCCGCAACCGCCAGTTCGACCTCATCCCCGACGACACGGTCGTGCTCTCGTCCCACCCCATCCCTGGCAACGAGGAGATGGTCCACCGCTCCATCAACCGGCTGCTCCAGCGCGGCGCCACCGTCGTCTACGACCCCATCGCGCCCGTGCACGTCAGCGGCCACGCCAGCGCGGAAGAGATGAAGCTGCTCATCCACCTGGTCAAGCCCAGGAACTTCGTCCCGGTCCACGGCGAGCTGCGCCACCTCACCCAGCATGCCCACATCGCCCGCGAGGTCGGCATCCCGGACGAGAACATCGCCGTGGTTGAAAACGGCACCGTGCTCGAGTTCGAAGACGGCCGCATGCGCATCGCGGAGCGCATCCCCGGCGGCTACGTGTATGTGGACGGCAGCGGGGTGGGGGACATCGGCCCCAGCGTCATGCGCGAGCGCGAGGCCCTGGCCCAGGACGGCTTTGTCATCGTCAACCTCAAGGTCAATAAGGACGGCCAGGTCGTCGGCGAGCCCGAGATCATCTCGCGCGGCTTCGTCTTCGTGCGCGACTCGGAAGACATGTTCAAGGCCGCCCAGGCGCGCATCGCCACCACCGTCGCCCGCGCCAACGGCAACCTGCGCGAAAAAGTCCAGCAGGCCCTGGCCGACTTCTTCTACGCCGAGCTCAAGCGCCGGCCCATGATTTTCACGCTGGTCAACGAGATCTAGGTGCATGCCGGTTTCCTTTCGTTGGTACCTGGTTAGTGGTGTGAGTGCGGCGGCGCTGGTAATTGCAGCCGCCGCCTGCGGGCGTCCCAGCGCCACGCCGCCCACCGCCGGGCAGGGGACCAACACCCCGGTCAATACGCCAGTCCCGGCCGCCACGTTCACCGCGGCCTCGCCGCCCACGCCGACCGTCACCCCCGAGCCGCTGGCCGCCACGGTTAACGGCGAGCCCATCACCCTGGCCGCCTATGAGAAGGAAGTCCAGCGCTGCCAGGCGGGCCAGACCAGCGCCGGGTACGATGGCGCCAACTGCCCTGCGGCGGTGCTCCAAAGCCTGATTGAGCAAGCAGTGGTGGAACAGGTCGCCGCCACGCAGGGCCTGTCCGTCTCGGCCGATGAGCTGGATGCGGCGCTGGCGCGGATCGAGCAAGAGCTGGGCGGCGCCGAGGCCCTGGGCGCCTGGAAGAGCGCCAACCTTTACACAGACGAGGAGTTCCGCGCCGCCCTCCAGGGCGACTTGCTGCGCGCCCGCCTGGCCGAGCAAGCCACCGCCAACCAGCCCGCCACCGTCGAGCAGGTCCACGCCCGCGCGATCCTGGTCACGGCCGAAGATACCGCCCAGATCGTCCTGGCCGAGCTCCAAGCTGGCGCGGATTTTGCAACGGTGGCCCTGAACTATTCGCGCGATCTCAGCAGCCGCGCCGCTGGCGGCGACTTGGGGTGGTTTCCGCGGGGCGTGCTGACGGTGCCCGAGGTGGAAGACGCTGCCTTTGCGCTCCAGCCCGGCGAAACCAGCGGCATCGTGCAGAGCAGCCTCGGCTTTCACATTGTGCAGACCATCGAGCGCGAGCCGGCCCGGCCTCTCAGCCCGGTGGCCGCGCAGGCGCTGCGGGCGGCGGCCTTTACGGCCTGGCTGGACGAGCTGGTGGCCGGCGCGGCCATCCAGCAGCACGTCAGCCCGTAAGGCCCGGCGCGCCACCAGGCCAGTCCCAGGGAGTTGCAGCCATGGAAGACACCGACATACGGTCAGCCGCGCGCCCCCGCTCCCGCAGCCCATTCTCCGGCTGCCTCGGCGCGCTGTTCAATGTGCTGAGCGTGATCCTGCTGCTGCTGACCTGTGCCAGCGCGGGCGGCGTGGCGGCGCTGTTCCAAAACCCCAACCTGGTGGCCATGCTGCCGCCGCCTGGCGCCTGGGTCATCCCCACCCTGCCCGTGCTGGTGCCCGGCCTCGGCACGTCCGTGGCGAACGCCACCCGCCCAGCCGGCACGCCGGGTGACGATGCTTTTCCCACCCTGCCGCCCGAGTGGACACCGACGGATACGCCCACCATCTCGCCCACGCCGCCGCCGCCCACCGACACCCCCATCCCCACCAATACGCGGCCTGGTCCCAGCCAGACCCCCAGCCGCACGCCCACCTCCACGGTCACGCCCACCCGCTCTGGCCCTACGCCCACGGCCACGCGCACCCGGTCGGCCTTCAACTACGAGCTCCAAAACGGCAGCGTCACGTACCTGGCCAACTTCATCAATGGGTCGGGCTGCAACTGGTTTGGCCTGGCCGGGCAGGCTTTTGACCTCAACGGCCGGCCCATCATCGGCCTCACCGTCCACCTGGAGGGCGGCGGCCTGTCGCTGGATGCCCTCACTGGCAGCCAGCCCGCCATCGGCCCCGGCGGCTACGAGATCCCGCTCGACAATCACCCGGTCGAAACCAGCGACACCTATCGCCTCCAGCTGCGCAACAACACCGGCACGGCGCTGTCGGACACCCTGGTCATCAAGACCTTTGGTGATTGCAAACGCAACCTGGTGCTGGTGAACTTCGTCCAAAATCACTGAGAGAGCGTCTGAAAAGCGCCTGTAGGGGCGCCCCCCTGTGGGCGCCCTCTTGTGTCTAGCGTACTCTGCGAATGTGTAGCGCCGTCCTGGTAGCGGCACCCCCCTGTGGGCGTCTTAACTGTCCACTGCCCACTGCCCACTTCTTCATGCCCGCCGCGCGCGCACGCTGATATAATGCCCCCGTGGGCACCCTCTACGTCGTTGCCACCCCCATCGGCAATCTGGAAGACATCACCGCCCGTGCCCTGCGCGTGCTGGGCGAGGTCACCCTGATCGCGGCCGAAGACACCCGCCGCACCGGCCAACTCCTCAGCCACTTCCAGCTCGCGCCCGACCGCCTGACCAGCTACTTCGAGCACAACAAGCTCACCAAGCTCGACCGGGTGCTGGCGCACCTGGAGACCGGTGATGCCGCCCTGGTCTCTGACGGCGGCACGCCCAACCTCTCCGACCCCGGCTACGAGCTGGTGCGCGCCGCCCTGGCCGCCGGCCACCAGGTGGTGCCCGTCCCGGGCGCCTCGGCCGTGCTGGCCGCCCTGGTGGCCTCTGGCTTGCCCACCGATGCCTTTGTGTACCTGGGCTTTCTGCCGCGCCAGGAGGCTGAGCGCCGCCAACTGCTGGCCTCGGTGGCGCGCGAGCGCCGCACCCTGGTGGCCTACGAAGCCCCGCACCGCCTGCTGGAGGCCCTGGCGACCGTGCAGGCCACGCTGGGCGACCGGCCGGCGGCCGTGGCCCGCGAGCTCACCAAGCGCCACGAAGAGATTTTCCGCGGGCCGGTCAGCGCCGCCCGCGCGCACTTCGCCGCCAAGGAGATCCTGGGCGAGATCACCCTGGTCATTGGCGGCGCGCCGGCCGAGGCCGCCGAGAAGTGGGACAGCGGCCGCGTGCAGGCCGAGGTGGCCGAGCTGGTGGCCGGCGGCCTCAAGCGCAAGGACGCCGCGCGCATGGTGGCCGACCTGTCGGGCTGGCCGCGGCGCGACGTTTATCGCCTGGCCGTGGAGGCCGGCACTGACGGGGAATAACGCTCACCTCACACAGGAACCGCAGCCATGAACCTGGACGACCTCGATCACTTCCGCGCGCTCGACTCGCAGAACTTCCTGCACGACATCGACACGTTGCCCGACCAGGTGGAGCAGGCCTGGGCGCTGGGCGCTCAGTATTCCCTGCCCGACGACTACCGCCGCGTCAAGCAGATCGTCATCACCGGCATGGGCGGCTCGGCCATCGGCGGCGCCCTGGCGCAGGCCCTGGTGGCCGGCGAGTGCCCGGTGCCCATCACGGTCCTGCGCGACTACCGCCTGCCGGCCTACGTCGGTCCCGACACCCTGGTCATCGGCTCGTCGCATTCGGGCAACACCGAAGAAACCCTCAGCGCCTGCCAGGCCGCCCTGGAGCGCGGCGCGCGGTTGTTGGCGCTGACACGCGGCGGCAAGCTGGGTGCCCTGGCCGAGCAGCGCGGGCTGCCGGTGTGGCGCTTCGAGCACGCCGGGCAGCCGCGCTCGGCGGTGGGCTTCTCGTTCATGCTCACCCTGGCCGTCCTGGCCAAGGCCGGCCTGGTGGCCGACCCCTCGGCCCAGGTGGCCGAGGCCGTGGCCGCCATGCGCCGGCAGCAGACCCACCTGCGCGCCGAGACCCCGGTGGTGCATAACCTGGCCAAGCGCATGGCCGGGCAGATCATGGAGCGCGTGGGCGCCATCTACGGCGCCGACTACCTGGCGCCCGTGGCCCGGCGCTGGAAGGGCCAGATCAATGAGGTGGCCAAGTCCTTCGCGCTGTTCGACGAGCTGCCCGAGATGGACCACAACTCGGTGGTGGGGACGGTCTACCCCGAAGAGACCCTCAGCAAGTTCATGGTGCTGTTCCTGCGCTCCGCGCACGACCACCCGCGCAACCGCCTGCGCGTGGACGTTACCCGCGAGATCTACATGACCGCCGGCTTCAACACCGACATCATCGACGCCAACGGTCCCTCGCCCCTGGCCGACATGCTCACCGTGCTGCACTACGGCGACTACACGGCCTACTACCTGGCGATGTGCTACGACATCGACCCAAGCCCGATACCGCAGATTGATTA
>CAYUYN010000119.1:0-10078 GCA_964449185.1 uncultured Anaerolineales bacterium
GGCCGCCGCGCGGATTACGCCGGCCAGCGCCACGCCCCTGCCCAGCACCACGCCGCAGCCCACCACCACCGCGACCGCCACGGCCACCGTGGTGACCGACACGCCCATCCCGTCGATCTCGCCGACCCCCTGCGAGAACGACTCGGAATTTGTCAGTGACGTCAACGTGCCCGACGGCACGCACTTTGCGCCGGGCACGGTGTTTGTAAAGACCTGGCGCTTGCGCAACGACGGCGTCTGCGCCTGGACCACCGCCTACACCTTGCGCCACGTCTCCGGCGACGGCCTGAGCGGCGCGACGATCACCCTGCCGAGTGAGGTCCCGGCCGGGGCCATCGTGGACCTGTCCGTCACACTCACGGCCCCCTCCGGCAACGGCACCTTCACGGGCCAGTGGCAACTGCACGGCCCGCAGGGCGCGCCCTTCGGCACCAAGCCGTTCGTCCAGATCGCCGTGCCGTAGAGGGCCGCCAGCCCGCCGCCTGTCCCCCTGGCCGGACCCCGCGGCCTGCCGCCGCGGGCCCTCTATGCGCTAATCGCAGGCGTGCTAGCACTGGGCCTGCTGTTCTCGCTATGCGGATTTGGGGTGGTCGTGAGCTACCATAAGGACTCAGACGCATGAAACTGGGGTCACTTCGCATCACCTTGCCCGATGGGCAGAACCGCGATTTTCTGGTGGAACAGGCTTCCATCGGCGCGGGGCGGGCCCAGGACAACGAGCTGATCATTGACGACAATTCACTGTCGCGCCGCCACGCGCGGCTGACGTTTGAGTCCGGGCGCCTGCTGGTGGAAGACCTGGGCTCGGCCAACGGCACCTTTGTCGGCAGCCAGCGGCTGGCAGCCAACACGCCCAACCTGGTGCCCGAAGACGAAGTGCTGCGGCTGGGCGATGTGGAGGTGCGCTACACCCCGCCCGTCCAGCCCAAGCCCGCGCAGCCCGCGGGCGGCGGCCAGGCCACGATGATGATGGGCACTGGCGCAGCCACGGCCACGCACTTTGGCGCGCTGCACATCCGCATGCCCGACGGCGGCCAGCGCGAGTTTGCGCTGGACGTGCCCAGCCTCACCGTAGGCCGCGCGCCCGAAAACCAGCTCGTCATCGACGACACCACGGTCTCGCGCCGGCATGCGCGCCTGAGCGTCGAGTCCAGCCGCCTCCTGATCGAGGACTTGGGCTCGGCCAACGGCACCTTCATTGGCGCGCAGCGGCTGGGCGCCAACCAGCCCAGCCTGGTCTCCGAAGACCAGCCGGTGAAGCTGGGCGATGTGGAGATCCGCTATCTGCCGCCCACCCCGCTGACGGCCGCCAAGAACTTCAGCGACTCGGCGCAGGATGGCACCATGGCGCCGCCCAGCCAGGTGGCCGCCGCCGGCCCGCCGGTCAACGTCTCGCTCGTGGGGCCGGCGCAGCCCGTGGCGCCCGGGAGCGTCACCACCGCCAACCTGACCATCCAGAACCGCGGCACGGTCGTGGACGAATTTATGGTGCGCGTCTCGGGCGTGCCGGCCGAATGGGTGCGGCTGAGCCAGGACCGCGTGCCCTTATTACCCAGCGCGCAGGAACAGGTCACCCTCAGCTTCCAGCCGCCGCGCCGGGCCGACGCCGTGGCCGCCGACCATCGCTTCACCATTTCGGTCATCTCGCGCGAGCACCGCACGGGCCTCAACGTGCAGGGCATCGTCAAGGTGCTGCCCTACCAGGGCTTTGTGCTGACCCTGCAACCGGTGCGCAGCTCGCGCGACTTCCAGCTCGTCGCGTTCAACCAGGGCAACGCGCCCGTCGGCTTTACCTTTGCCGGCAGCGACGACGAACACTCGCTGCTGTACCACTTCGCGCAGCCGTCGGTCAGCCTGGCGCCCGGGCAGACCCTGACCGTGGGCCTAGCGGTCACGCCCAAGACCCCGCCGCGCATCGGCACGCGCGAGACACGCGCCTTCAACATCGTGGCCCAGCCGGTCGAGGCCGCCAGCGGGCCGGAGGTGCGCGCCGCCGGCCAGCTCATCATCCGGCCGCCCATCCCCCTCTGGCTAATCCCGCTGGTCATCATCCTGTCGCTGTGCCTGTGCCTCTCCAGCGCCTACGCCTACGTGCAGTTCTGCCCGACCTACTTTCCGTCGGCGCCCGTCTGCCCGGCCGGCACCAAGCCGCTGATCAACGTGTTTACCGCCACGCCCACCGAGGTGGACAAGGGCAGCGCGGTGGTCATTGCCTGGGACGTGAGCAACGCCGAAAAGGTCGAGCTGCTCTCGCCCGCGCCCGGCACCGTGGATGCCAGCGGGCTCCGCGCGTTCAACCCCGACACAAACACCACCTTCACCATCCGCGCCACGAACTTTGCCGGCTCGGTGGAGCAGTCAATCTCTGTCACAGTGCGCGGCACCGCGCCGAGCATTGAGTCGTTTACGGCCACGCCGGGCGTCATCACGCTCGGTCAAACCGACAAGATCGTGCTGAGCTGGACGACCATCAGCGCCAGCTCGGTAAGCATCGAGGGCCTGCCGGGGCAGAACTTCCCGGCCACCGGCAGCGTGGAGGTGCCGGCGCCCAGCGCCAACACCACCTACACCCTGGTCGCCACCAACGAGACCGGCACGGTGCGCCAGGCGGTGACCGTGGTGATCTCGTCGGTCGAGTGCACGGTGACCAACGTGGTGGCGCCGGACAAGCTGAACATGCGCGCAGGCCCGGCCGGCGGCTTTGCCGTGGTGGTGCAGCTCGACAACGGCACGCGCGTGGACCCGCTGGGGCGTAACGGCACCGGCGACTGGCTGAAGGTGCGCGCCGCCGGCCGCGAGGGCTGGGTGGCGACCAACTTCATCACCTGCACCGGCGTGGCCGACCTGAGCGTCTACCCGACCGTCAACCCGGCCCAGGTGCCTACCCTGGCGCCGACAGCCACCAACACGGCCATCCCGCCGTCGCCGACCAACACGCCCACCAACACGCCGACCCCCACCAACACGCCGACCCCAACACCCACGCCCACGCCTGTGTTCACCAGCGGGGGCCTGGTGACCTACCGCGAGGTGTCGGGCGGCCGGACCAGCATCTACTTGCAGAACGCCAATGGCGGGCGCATCACGCTGGTGTTTGATAAGGACGACGCCAACGTGCTGGACTACACGCCGAACAACGGCGGGCGCTTTGCCATCTGGGCGCTGGAGGGCGGGCAGCACAAGGTGTTCATCATCGACCGCAATGGGCAGTTGGTGGGCGGGCCGATCACCGGCGGTTGGACGGAGATCACCGATGGCGACTGGTCCTACGACGGCCAGCGCCTGGTGCTCGAAGCCGTCACCGGCGGCGCCCCCACCTACTACTTCTACGACGGCAGCGGCAATGCCCTGGGCCAGCCATCCCTGCCCTGAGGCCAGGAGAACACCGATGAAACGTCTCACTCGCTTCTGGCTGTGCCTGCTGGCGGGCGCGCTCTTCCTGGCGGGCTGCAACCTGGAAGGCGTGACCTCGTTCTCGCCCAACAACGACCGCGTGGCGATCGTGCATTCGGTCAGCAACCAACTGCGGCTGTACACCACCGACAGCAACGGCGGCAGCCCCATCAAGATCGAGGACAACATCCTGGGCGGCTTCGACGTGTCGTTCGACCCGCTCGGCACCAAGCTGCTGTATGCCATCAGCGGCAGCATCTGCACGTCCAACGCCACCGGCGGCGGGCGCACCTGCCCGGTGGCGGTGCCCGGCGGTGTGTCGGGCGGGTTCCTATCGTTCCTGCCGAACGGCGATTACATCCTCGTTTACAAGTCGGGCGACAAATGGCAGATGCAGATCTACCACCCCGGCGAGGGCGCGCCCTTTCAGGCCGAAGCCAATGTCGACCATTTCTTCCTGACAGCCGATGCGTTCGAGGTCAAGCGCGGCAGCAACGGCACCGAGTGGTATCTGACGCCCTACGACAAGCCCAGCGGCCAGCAGAACCTGCGCTGGGTGCTGATCCGCGGCAACCAGGCCATCATGTACAACGCCGCCGGCGGCGTGGAAGGGCCGACGCCCCTCCCGCGGGATGTGAACCCCGCCGTGCAGAGCGCGCTGACCGGCCGCGACCAGAGCGATATCACCAGCGGCGTGATCTCGCCCGACGGCACCAAGATGGTCTTCCGGACCCGCGCCGGGTCGGACCCCAACTACACTTACGGGCTTTACATCCTGGACCTGGCGAACAATACCGGCAACTTTGTGCAGTTGGTGAACAACGCCAACTTCCGCGTGGGCTTCTCATTCGCGCCGACGGGGGCGGAGATCGTGTACGAATCCAACGCCGACGGGCGCTCGGTGTGGCTGGCGAATGCCGATGGCAGCAACCCGCGCAAGCTGGCGGATAATGCGTCGATACCGGACTGGCAGTAGGCGAACGTCGGTCACTCAACGCAAACAAAAAGCGACGCCCGATGTGGCGTCTCTTTTTGTTTGAGCGCTGGTAGGCGGTTCACGACGCCGATTGCGGGCCAGCGCCGTCAAACACGAAGTCCACGCGTGTCTCTGCGGTCGTGGGACACACCAAGGCCACCGTCACCGTCTGCCGCGCCTCGGCGTAGTCCCAGCGCAGCGGCCGGCTGCCGGACGTGACCGCTGCCGGCCGTGGCGATCTTTGCAGGACGATTTGCACTTCACGCTCGGCAACCTGCTCGGGGAAGCCGCCTTGGGCGGCGCCGACGACGACGGTGACGCGCCCCGCAGCGGGGTCACCTTCGGCCCGAATGAGCGTCGTCGAAAAGGCGCCGCGCTGATAGGCGCGGGTGCGGCCGTCGTCGTCGTAGAGCCTGGCCTCCGCGGGGTACGGGGGCCAGCAGTGGAACTCCAGCCGGTCAAAGGCATGCGTGTCGGGAATGTGATCCAGGGCCGGCCCCATGGGCAGGATTGAGCCGCCGCGCACGAGCAGGGGCAGCCGGTCGGGCGGCGCGGGATACTCGATTTGCCCGCCGCCGGGGAAGGTCTGCGTGGTCCAGAAGTCGTGCCAGGCCGGGCCGGCCGGCAGCAGGATGGTGCGGCTGGCCTGGCCGGTGGCCGGGTCCGCGGGGGTCAGCACCGGGGCCAGCAGCAGCCGGTCGCCCAGCAGGGCCTGGTCACACACACCGGCCAGGCGCGGTTCGTCGGGGTATTCCAGCACCAACGGCCTCAGCACCGGCCAGCCGGTGGTATAGGCCTCCCAGCCCAGCGCGGAGTAGTAAGGCAAGAGGCGGTAGCGCAGGTCGGCGTACTTCTTGAAGTTGGCCTCATTGTCGGGACCGTGCGACCAGGGGAAGCGGGTGTCGTCCACCGCCGGCGGCCGCCAGAAATAACGGGCGATGGGCACCAGCAGCGCCCACTGCGCATAGCGCCGGTGCAGCTCGGGCGTGGTCTTGCCGTCCAGCCCAAAGACATCGGCCGTCCAGTGCGCGAAGCCGAGCAGGCCCAGGTTGAGGCCCGCGCGCAGGGTGCTGCGGATATGGTCAAACGTGGGCTTCTGGTCACCCAGGAACAAGGCTGGATAGCGCTGGGAGCCGGCCCAGACCGAACGGGCGTAGATAAAGGGCCGGCGGTCGTCCAGGGCCAACATGCCGTCGTAAATCGCGCGGCCGTAGAAGAAGCCGTAAAGGTTGTGGTACTCGCGCCCGGTCATGCCCAGCGCGCTCGTCGCCGAGCGCGGCAGATACTCGCCGTCGTCGTTCTTGAAAAAGGCGATGCCCTGGTTGTAAAGCGGGCGCAGGTGAGCGTTCCACCAATCGGCGGCGGCCGGGTTGCTAAAATCCAACATGCCGCCGGCCCCAAACCACCATTGGGTGTCAGGGTGGGCCAGGTAGCCGTTCGCCAGCGCGTCCTGATATTCCGGCAGCGCCGTCTCGTCGTCGCTCTCGGCGCCGGCCGGCAGGTTGCCGGCTAAGCGATGGAGAAGGCGGCGCTGGTTCATGCGGTTGCGGCTGTTGACGAAGGGCGTAAAGATCAGCCCCAGCCGCACGCCGCGCGCCTTGAGGTCAGCAATCAGGCGGTCCGGCTCGGGGAACAACGAGCGGCGCCAGCGGAAGTTGTGGTAGCGCTCTTCCCAGTGGTAGTCGAGGATCAGGCCGTCGAGCGGCACGCCGCGCCGCCGGTGCTCGTCGGCGCGCTCGACCATGAGGTCCTGCGGCTCCTGAGGATAGCCGGTGACCATGAGACCCAGGGCCCAGCGCGGCACGAGGGGCGGCCGGCCGGTGAGCGCGGTGTAGGTCGAGAGCAAGTCGCGCAGCGCCGGGCCGTGGATGACCACGTAGTCGGCGCCGGGGCCGGCGGCGTCGATCTCCAGCACGCCCCGGGCGGGGTCGATGTTCCACTCGCTCGCGTGGCTGTTGAGCAGCCAGAAGGCATAGCCCCGGCTGCTGTAGAATAGCGGGATGGCGGAGTAGGTCTCGCGCTGCTGGCTCATTGCGATGGCGTCGCGAATGCGCAGCTTGAGCTGGCCCTGCTCGCGCCGGAAGCCGTCAAACCACTCACCCCAGCCATAGAACCCCTCCCCCGGCTGGATCGCCAGCGCCAGGGCCACGGCCTCGCCGGTGCGGTCCACCTCGACGCGCACTTCAACCGCGGGGAGGTCGACACTCAGCGAGGGCGTCACGCGGCGTTGGTTGAGCCGGGCCGGCCGGGCTTCGGCCACCACCACCGCGCCGGCCGGCGTGCTCACGCGCACGCAGCCGTTGACGACACCGACCATGAGCTGCGCTTGCGCGAGGGGCACGGCCGGCTGGGGCAGCAGCACCTGGCTCAGCCACGGCCGGTCCGCGGGGAAGCTCGCCGTGCCCAGCGGCGCATGCGTCACCCGCACCGCGTTCGGCGCCAGGCAGCGCACCCGTACCCGGGTGGTGGGGGTGTCGAAGAAGGCTTCGAGGTCGTCGGGGCGCATGGGGAGTAATCATAGCGGAGTGTGCGCCTGGCGTAAAACGCGCTGTCTGACAAGCACTAAGTGCGTCAAGCGGCCGGGTCCTACAACGAAATCAGCCGTTGGCCGATAGCCGCCAAGCATGGTAGGCTTAACATATCTTGTGGACTATGCCAGCCGGAGGATGCGGGTAGAGATCATCGTCAAGGGGGAGGATGTTGCGGTTTTGCGGGTGACCGTCCGAGCCAAGAGTGCCTTTTGGAGGAGATAACCATGACCGAACCATTGACCAACCCAAAGACCGACAACCACCCGTTGGCGCGCGTGCGCGAGAAGATGGAAGTTTACGACAACGCCGGCAAAAAGCTGGGCCATGTGGAAAGCATGTTTATGGGCGCCGTGGCCGACGCCGAAACGCCGGGCGTAATCCCGGTAGAAGGCGCTAAACTAGAGGCTGTCGCAGACCATTCCATCGTCATGGATGTGGCGCGAGTCTTTGCCGACGACATGCCCGAGGTGCTGCGCAACCGGCTGCGCCACAACGGCTACATCCATATGCGGGGCGGCCTCCTGAAGGGAGACCGCTACGCGCTGCGCGAGCACATCGCCGCGGTCGAGGGCGACCGGGTGAGCCTCAACATCCGCGGCAATGAGCTGATTGGCGAGTAACCCCAGCCCGCGGCGCGGGCTGGGACCGGTGAGAAGAGGTGCACGATGTCTCTCATGGGTTTTCTACTTCTGCTCCTGGTGGCCGCGGTGGCCGGCGGCATCGGACAGGCGCTGGTAGGCTTCTCGCGGGGCGGCTGTCTGGCCTCGATCTTCTTTGGCCTGATCGGCGCGTACGTGGGTTTGTGGCTGGCCGGGCGGTTTGGCCTGCCCGAGTTCTTCGTCATCAACATCGAGGGCCAGCCCTATCCGCTCGTCTGGTCGATCTTAGGCGCGGCACTCACGGCCGGCATCTTCAGCCTGCTGTTTGGGCGCCGGCGGGTGCATCGGTCGTAAGACGCGGCCGGACAGCACGGGGACCAGACCTACGAGTTTTGTGGCGTGAAGGGCGCCGGGCTCGGAGGTATGGTTATGGGGGTGAAGGCGGCCTTCAGCTACTTTGAGAGGCGAGGCGGCTCGGCGGTTTCAAGCAGGGCCAACAGGTGCGTGATGTTGGCCCGCTTTTACGTGTCGCGCAGGCCGCGCGCCGAGGCGGTGAAGTAGCGGTGGCCGCGCAGGAACCGCAACTGGTTGCGGCACCCCTCCTGGTCGGTCACGCGCCGGCCAAAGGCCTCCCACTCGGCACGCAAGTCGACGTTGCGGGTCCAATAGTCCTCACGGCCTAACACGTCCAGGTCAGCATCGGCCAGGATTTCTTCGGCCAGCGTGCCGGGCGTCTGCGGCCACCGGATGGACAGCAGCAGGGCGCTGATCACGTCCAGTTGCGCAGGGGTAAAGCCAAAGCCGGGCAGCACCGCCCGCGCGATGCGGATGCCGGCGGCCTCATGCTCTTCGCGCCGTTCCACATAGCCAATGTCGTGAAAATAAGCCGCCGTGCGCAGCCGCAGCCGGTCGGGCTGGGGGAGGCCTTCCGTTTCGGCGAGGCGCTCGACCGCCACCGTGACGTCAGCGCGGGTGTGGGCCAGCGAGTGATAGAGCAGCGCCGGTGAAAGCTCGCGAGACAGACGCTCGAGCGCGTATTGCCTGGCTCCTTGATAATCCGGCTCTGGCATGGCGGGCCTTGCGTGCCGTGCTCGCGCGCCCGGCCTGCCGAGAAGCAGCCTGGCCGGCGCAGCGCGGGCTGGGATGGGGTTGAGAAAGCGGGGGTATTTTATCAAAAATGGCGCGGCGCGCATCACGGGCGTATTGCAGCCTGGGGGGCGAGTGTGCGCGAGCCGCCACACAACGCCCGACGACAGACAAAAGATCACCACGAAGACTCGAAGGCACGCAGGGCACGAAGGACCAAAGCCGGTGTCCCGATCATAGTCCAGGTGCTGGCCGCGTTGACAGATGGCTTATGGAGTAATATCTATATTAGGAGAAAGTTACATCACCGACCTCAGTACCAGGCGCAGGCGGCCCGACTCCAAACCACCATCCCGGAGCAAGCGAGTCCCCATGACACAGAATGCGGCAGCCGAACCCCAGTTGCAGGCCGGCACGCGGGCCTTCCTGGAGGGTGGTCCGAAAAAACTTCTTATCGATGGCGCATGGGTGCCCGCGGCCAGCGGCGAGACATTTGCCACCGTGAACCCAGCCGACGGCCAAGTACTGGCCGAGGCAGCGCTGGCGGGGCTCGCGGACGTGGACCGCGCCGTGCAGGCTGCGCGTAAGGCCTTTGAAAGCGGACCCTGGGCCGAGCTGAGCGGCGCCGAGCGCGGCAACCTGTTGTGGAAGGCCGCCGACTTGCTGGAGAAATACGCCGACGAGCTGGCCGAGCTGGAAACCCTCGACAACGGCAAGCCGATCCGGGCTGCGCGCCACGGCGACGTGCCGCAGGCGGTTAAGCACCTGCGCTACTATGCCGGGTGGGCCAGCAAGTTGGAGGGCAGCACCATCCCGGTCTCCATCCCCAACCAATTTGTCTACACCCTGCGCGAGCCGATGGGCGTGGTGGGGCTGATCATCCCCTGGAACTTCCCGCTGCTGATGGCGGTCTGGAAGCTGGCCCCCGCCCTGGCGGCCGGCAACACCTGCCTGCTCAAACCCGCCGAAGAGACGCCGCTGACCGCCCTGCGGCTGGGCGAGATCATGCTCGAAGCCGGATTCCCGGCCGGCGTGCTGAACGTGCTCACGGGCCCGGGCGTGCCCACCGGCGCGGCCCTGCCCGCGCACCCCGGCATCGACAAGGTGGCGTTCACCGGGTCCACGGAGGTGGGCCGCAAGATCATGGCGGTTGCAGCCGCGAGCAACCTGAAGCGCGTCAGCCTGGAGCTGGGCGGCAAGTCGCCCAACGTCGTCTTTGCCGACGCCGATTTGGACAAGGCCATCAAGGGCGCCACCTGGGCCGTGTTCAGTACCAGCGGGCAAGAGTGCGTGGCGGGCGCGCGCCTGTTCGTGGAGAAACCCATCTACCAGCAGGTGCTAGACGGCCTCGCGGCCCACCTGCCCCCCTGCCGGCTTCACCGGCGTCCCCACGGGGGTGCTCGCCGCCGCCGAGCGTCTGCGCCTCTCCAACACCGCCGCCGCCGCCTTCATCGCCGAGCGCTGCCAGGCCAACCCCAACGCCCTTCGGCGTC
>CAYUYN010000120.1:0-10031 GCA_964449185.1 uncultured Anaerolineales bacterium
GTTAGACGAAATGAGATAACTTTGGATAAGTCCCGCGACACAACTACCGGCCAGCCGCAGAACCCGCTGCCCGACCTGACTCTGGAACAATTGCCCGACCGCCTGCGCGACGCCGTCGCCCGCGCCGGCTGGGCGCAGCTGATGCCCGTGCAGGCGCGCGCCATCCCCTACCTGCTGGCCGGGCGCAACCTGATGATCCAGGCGCGCACCGGCAGCGGCAAGACCGGCGCGTTCCTGCTGCCCATGCTCGAGCGGCTCGACCCGCAGCGCAATCAGACCCAGGCGCTCATCCTGGGGCCCACGCGCGAGCTGGCGCGCCAGGTGTGGCAAGAGGCCGAGCGCCTGATTGGCGGCTCGGGCCTGCGCACCGTGGCGGTCTATGGCGGCGTGGGCTACGGCGAACAGATTGACGCCCTCAAGAACGGCGCCCACATCGTCATCGGCACCCCCGGCCGCGTGCTCGACCACCTGCTCAAGCGCACGCTGTCGCTGGAGCATCTGCGGATGCTGATCTTAGACGAGGCCGACCGCATGCTGTCGATGGGCTTCTATCCCGACATGACCAAGGTGCAGCGCTACCTGCCCAACCGTCCGCTGAACACGGCCATGTTCTCGGCCACGTTCCCGGCCTACGTCATGCGCACGGCGCAGCAGTTTATCCGCGAGCCCGAGTTCATTACCCTCAGCAAGGACCACGTCCACGTCACCGACACCGAGCACGTGTACTACACGGTGCCGCCCATGGACAAAGACCGCAGCCTGGTGCGGCTGATCGAGGTTGAAAACCCGGCCTCGGCCATCATCTTCTGCAACACCAAGGCGAAGGTCAACTACGTGTCGGTGGTGCTCAAGCGCTTCGGCTACGACGCGGATGCCCTCAGCTCCGATCTGTCGCAAATCGAGCGTGAGCGCGTGCTCGAGCGCGTCCGCCAGGGCAACCTGCGCTTCCTGGTGGCCACCGACGTGGCCGCGCGCGGCTTGGACATCCCCGATCTCTCGCACGTCATCCAGTACGAGCCGCCGGAAGACCTGGAGGGCTACATCCATCGCGCCGGGCGCACTGGCCGGGCGGGCGCTGCGGGCGTGGCCATCTCGCTGGTGAGCGGCATTGAGAAGTTCGACCTCAACCGCATCGCCCAACGCTTCAAAATCGAGCTGCAAGAGCGGCCGCTGCCGACCGACGAAGACGTGGCCGCCATCGTGGCCGAGCGCGCCACCGTGCTGCTGGAGGCGCGCCTGCGCGAGCGTGACAAGCTCAAGACCGAGCGCAGCGCGCGCTTTGTGCCCCTGGCGCGCAGCCTGGCCGACAACGAAGAGGAGTTGGCCATCGTGGCGATGCTGCTGGATGACTACTACCAGCAGACCCTGCACGCCCCGCTGCCTCAACCGGCCGAGGCGCCCGCTGCCACTCGATCCTCGCCGGAGCAGGGCCGGCGGCGCCGCAACTAGCCCGAACTGCGACTTGCCTGCGCCTCATCCCCGGACGCGGCCAACGAAGCAAATTCGTTGGCCGCTGCTAGTTAGATGTGTCGTCTCGCGCCTCGCTCGCACCTTTAGATGAACGTCTGAAAAGCGCCTGTAGCGGCGTCCCCTTGCCTACCCTAGTAGCGAAGCGGATGGGGTGGGCGCCGTAAGCACAAGCTGTGCCTAAAACTGTCTCCCCGCTTTCCGTGGATCGCCAGATCCACGGCCGGCGGCAGTTCTACCGCCGCCGGAACCCGGTCAGCCTCAGTGTACCCCTGCCACCGAGGCACCCTCTTGCCCTGGGGTGTCTTTCCGTTTGGGATCACCGCTTCACGGACTACGAAAGGTCGTCTCGCGCCTCGCTGGCACATTGAGATGAAAAGGCCTGTCGCGCGTCGGCGGTTTTGCAGCCAAGCATCGCGGGCAAAGCCCGCTCCTACAAGCTGGCACATTGAGATGAAAAGGCCTGTCGCGCGTCGGCGGTTTTGCAGCCAAGCATCGCGGGCAAAGCCCGCTCCTACAAGTCTGTCGTCGGGCGTGATGGGGCGGCTCGCGCAAACTCGCCCCCCCGGCTCACATACGCCCAATTCGGCCGCGCCTATTGACTCGCGTGCGGATTTGTACTACAAAGGACCGACATGACGCACACGTGTGCGTAACTCAGGTCTGAACCCCTTGCCTGTGCCGGTTACGATCAAAGACATCGCGCGCCGGGCGCGCGTCTCGCACTCCACCGTGTCGCGCGCCCTGCGCGACCACGATGCCATCCCGCCGCGCACGGCCGACCGCATCAAGCGGCTGGCGCTGCGCATGGGCTATGTGCCCAGCGCCGCCGCGCGCAGCCTCAAAACCAGCCAATCGCGTGCGCTGGGCGTGGTGGTTACCAACATCGCCGATCCGTTTCTCAGCGAAGTGGTGCGCGGCATCGAGGACGTTGTGCTGCAGGCCGGCTACAGCCTGTTCCTGGCCGCCTCGCACCCGGCCGGCGCGCGCGAGCACTCCGTGCTGCGCGCGTTGGCCGAGCACCGCATCGACGGCGCCATCATCTGTTCGTCGCAGGTTGGGCCGGCCGACCTGGCGGGCCTCGAAAAGTTCGGCGTGCCGTTGGTGTTGGTCAACAACGACGTGCCGGGTGAATTTACGCACAGCATTTCTCACGACGATGTCTGGGGCGGCCGGCTGGTGACGCGCCACTTGCTCGAGCTTGGGCATAAGCGGGTGGCTTACCTGGCCAAGGCCGAGGGCCGGGCCAGCCTGGACCGCTATGCCGGCTATGTGGCCGAGATGGCGGCGCATGGCTTGCCGGTCTGGCCCGCCTGGCGGTTGGAAGGTCCCAATGGCCGTCCCGAAAGCGGCCGGCTGGGGGCGGAAGCCTTCTTGGCGCTCTCGCCGCGGCCGACAGCGCTCTTTTGCTTCAACGACCTGCTGGCGCTTGGCGCGCTCCAGCGCCTCAAGCTGGGCGGGCTGCGCGTGCCGGAGGATGTCTCGGTGGCGGGCTTCGACGATGTCTTTGTGGCCGAGTACGCCGACCCACCGCTCACGACCTTTGTTCAACCCAAGCACCAATTGGGGCGCGACGCGGCTGAACTGATGCTGGGGCTGCTCAAAGGCGCCGCGCCCGACCGGCCGCGGGTCAAGACCATCCGCGGCGAGCTGCGCGTGCGGGCCTCGACCGCGCCGCCACCGGGGTAACGCCACCATGCCGCGTAACCTGCTCCGCCGCCCTGACTATTCTTCACCCGAGTATGCCTCGGTGACGCCCGCCAGCGCCGGGTGGGAGTGGCTGCACTTCGGTGCGCGCCGGTTGAGCGCCGGGCAGCGTTGGGAACATAGCACCGGCGATTCCGAGCTGGCCCTGGTGATTTTGGGCGGGGTCTGCTCGGTGCGGTCCAGTCGCGGCGCCTGGACCGAGATCGGCCAGCGCGCTAACGTCTTTAGTGGTTTTCCGTACGCTTTATATTTGCCGCGCCGCACTGAGTTCACGCTCACGGCGCACACCGACGGCTTTGACGTGGCCTACGGTGGGTGCGCCAGCGACCAGGACTTCCCGGCCGCGCTGGTGACGCCCGCGCAGGTCACCACCGAAATCCGCGGCGGCGCCAACGCCACCCGCCAGATCAGCGGCCTGCTCAACCCCGGCTTTGCCTGCCAGCGGCTGGTGGCGGTGGAGGTCTACACGCCCTCCGGCAACTGGAGCTCCTACCCACCGCACAAACACGACGAGCACCGCCTCGCGCCCGATGGCACGCTGCTCGAAGCCGATCTGGAAGAGGTGTACTTCTACAAGATCGCGCCCGCCGGCCAGGCCGCGCCGGACAGCGCCGGCTACGCCATCCAGCGCGTGTACACCGGCGATGGGCGGCTGGATGAGACCGTGCTGGCGCGCACCGATGACGTGGTGCTGGTGCCGGAGGGCTATCACCCGGTGGTCTCGGCCCACGGCTACCACACCTACTATCTCAACTTCCTGGCCGGCTCGGCGCAGTCACTGGCGAACAGCGATGATCCCGCCCACACCTGGGTCAAATCCACCTGGCGCGAGCAGGACCCGCGCCTGCCGCTGGTGACGCGGGCCAAGGCAGCCTGAGTCAACGGACCCAAGCGGACCATGCCGACCCCTGAAACCAAGCGCCTCGATGTCCTCTCGGTTGGCCGCTGTGGCGTCGACTTCTATTCCAACGACATCGGCCATCCGCTCCAGCACGCTAAGTCCTTCAACGTCTACGTGGGCGGCTGCCCCACCAATGTGGCCGTGGGCACGCGCCGGCTGGGCTTGCGCTCGGCCCTGCTCACCCGCGTCGGGGCCGAGCCCATGGGTGATTTCATCTTCAACTTTCTTGAAACCGAAGGCCTGGACACGTCCGCCATCGTGCGCGATCCCCACCACCTGTGCGGGCTGGTCGTGCTCGGCATCCAGCCGCCCGACCATTTTCCCTTGACCTTCTACCGCGAGAACTGCGCCGACATTCACCTGAGCCTGGACGACGTCGCGGCTGCGCCGGTTGAAGACGCGCACCTGTTGTTTGTCTCGGGCACGGGCCTTTCGCGCGAGCCCAGCGCCAGCGCCACCACGGCGGCCGTCGAGCGGGCGCAAGCCGCCGGCGGGCAGGTGATGCTGGATCTCGACTACCGCCCAACCCTGTGGGACGACCGGCGCGCGTTTGGCCCGACGGTGCGCCGCGTGTTGGCGACCGTGGATTTGGCCGTGGGCACCGAAGAAGAAATATTGGCTGCCGCTAGCGAGGACGATGTGGAGCGCGCCACCCGGCGCCTGCTGCGCGTCGGCCGCAACCTGCGCGCGTTGGTGGTCAAGCGCGGCCAGCGCGGCTCGACCGTCTTTACCGCTGAGGGCCGGCGCGTGGACGTAGAGCCGTACGCAGTCCAGGTGCTCAACGTCCTGGGCGCGGGCGACGCCTATGTATCGGGCTTCCTGTATGGCTACCGGCACGGCTGGGATTGGCAGCGCTGCGCGCGCTTTGGCAACGCCACCGGCGCCATCGTGGTGACTCGGCATGCCTGTGCCAATGACATGCCCTATGAGCAGGAGGCGCTCGACTTTGCGGCGCAGGGAGAGGGCCTATGAGCCGTGATTTGCGGGTGGGCTTGATCGGCTGCGGCAACATTACCTTGCGCGCGCACGCCCCGGCCTTGCAGTTGGTCGAAGGCGTGCGCGTGGTGGGACTGGCCGACCCGGTTGAGACCCGGCGCGGCCAGGTGCAAGCGCTGCTGGGCCTGCCCGACGCGGCCTGCCACGCCGATTACCACGACTTGCTCGCGGCGGGCGTCGACTATGTGGTGCTCACCGTGCCGCAGCGCTTCCGGCGCCCCATCGTGGAAGCGTGCGCCCAGGCGGGCGTGCACGTCCTATCCGAAAAGCCCATCGCCACCGTGCCGGCGGATGCCGCCGCCATGGTCGACGCCATGCGCGCGGCCGGTCTGCGTTTTGGCATGATGCACAACTACCTGTACTACCCCGAATATGTCCTGGCGCGCAATCTCATCCAGTCTGGCGCCCTCGGCCGCCTGCGGCATGTGACGCTTAATTTTCTGGGCATGCCCGACCACCCCGGCGCGGCCGAGTACCGGCCGGCCTGGCGCAAGGACCCGCTCGAGGCCGGCGGCGGCGTGCTGATGGACATGGTGCACACCATCTACCTGGCCGAGTATTTCTTTGATGCGCCCATCCGCTCGGTCAGCGCGGTGGTCGACAACCTCGACCACCCGGACGACGCGGTGGAAGACTTCACCCTGGTGCATTGCGGTTTCGACAGCGGGTATGCCACGATCAACATGTGGTGGGGCGGGGGGCCAGGCGGGCTGGAGGTCAGCGGCACCGAAGGGCGACTGCTCATCTTTTACGAAAACTACGGCACCGGGCCATTCATCACCCTGGCCAGCGTCACTCTGGTCAACAAAGACGGCCGGCAGGATTTGCAGCCGCGCGTGGCGGCGCCGGTGCACCACCACATCGGCGAGGTCCATGCCGACTTTGCCCAGGCCGTCCGGCTGGGCCGCGATCCCATGGCGCCGGCCGAGGCCGGGCTGCGCTCGCTCGAGGCCGTGCTGGCCGCTTACACCTCGGCCGCGGTGGGCCAAGTCGTGCCGCTCCCGCTGGGGCTCGAGCACCCGGTCTATCAGCGCGGTGTCTACGGCCTGGCCGAACTGCCGGCCTGGCCCGCCAGCCCGCTGCGCCAGCGCGGCATCCTCGGGCTCGGCCCGGCGGCTCACTAACGGAGGCCCGTATGAAGATTGGCTTGTACACTGACAGCTTGCAGGACCTGGCGTTTGAGGCCGCGTTGGATTGGATCGCCGCGCAGGGCGTGGAGGCGGTGGAGATCGGCACCGGCAACTTTTCGCCCTCGCCGCACTGCGACCTGGAGAGCCTGGTGTCCGACGCGGACGCCGCCAAGCGCTTCATGGGCGCGATTACCGCGCGCGGCCTGAGCTTGAGCGCCCTCAACTGCAACGGCAATCTGCTCGACCCGCACCCCGGCCGCCAGCAGTCGGCGCAGGCCGTGTTTTTCAAGACCGTGCAGGCCGCCCGGCGCCTGGGCCTGGACACCGTGGTCACCATGAGCGGCTGCCCCGGCGACCCATCGGGCGGCGAATTTCCGAACTGGGTGACGTGCACCTGGCAGCGCGAGTTTGTCGAGCTCAGCGAACGCCAATGGCAGGACGTGATCACGCCGTTCTGGCAGCGCGCCGGCCGCTTCGCCGCCGATCACGGCGTGAAGATTGCCATCGAGATGCACCCCGGCCAGTCGGTGTACAACACGCGCGGCCTGCTGCGGCTGCGCGAGATCGCGGGCTCAGCGCTGGGCGCCAACCTCGACCCCAGCCACCTCTTCTGGCAGGGCATGGACCCGCTGGTCGTGGTGCGCGGGCTGGGGCCGGGCGGCGTGTTCCACGTCCACGCCAAAGACACCCGCATCGACCCGCAGGAGATGGCGCTCAACGGCGGCCTGGACCTGCGCGCCACCGGCGCCGAGAAACCGCGCGCCTGGGCCTTTCGCACCGTGGGCTACGGTCACGACGCCGGTTGGTGGCGTGACTTCGTCAGCGAGCTGCGCCGCCAGGGGTACGATGGCACATTGTCAATCGAGCACGAAGACCGTCTCATGGGCTCGCGCGAGGGCATCGTCAAGAGCGTAGAGTTTCTGCGGCCGTTGGTTCTTACCACCACCGCCGAAGCGTGGCTTTAACAAGGAGTCACCATGTCCCTCACCGGCGCCCAAATCATCGCCCAGTCGCTCGTCAAGGCCGGCGTCCCTTACGCGGTCGGCATCCCCGGTCACGGCGCGTGGTGCCTTACCGATGCCTTCCTGGATGTGGCCGACGAGCTCAAGACTCTCGTCGTGATGCACGAGCAGTCGGCGGTGCATTTAGCCGATGGCTATTTTCGCGCCACGGGCAAGCCCTTAGCCGCCTTTACTTCGATCGGCCCTGGCTCGGCCAACACCATTATCGGCCTGGCCACGGCCTTTGTGGACTCCACCGCCGTGCTGCTGTTCACCGGCTCGGTGCACACCTATATGCGCGGCCATGCCGTGATGCAGGAGCTTGACTGCATCACGGCCGCCAACAGCCAGCGCATGTTTGAGCCGGTCACCAAGCACCAATACGTGGCTGTGACCACCGAGGGCCTGCCCTTTATCATGCAGCGCGCCTTCAATACCATGCTGAGCGGGCGGCCGGGGCCGGTGCACGTGAAGCTGCCCGTGGATGTCCAGGCCGGCGCCACCGACCTCACGCCCGAGAACCTGCCCGACCTGGCGCAGCGCGTGCCCGCCGGCCGGTCGCGGCCCGATGCCGCGCTGGCCGAGCAGGCGGCGCGGCTGTTGGCCGGCGCCCGGCGGCCCGTGATCGTGGCCGGCTGCGGCGTCATCCTGGCCGAAGCCTGGCGTGAGCTCGTGGCCCTGGCCGAGCACCTGGGCGCGGCCGTCCTGCCCGAGCGGCGTGAGCGCTACGAGCGTGAGCGACGCGAAGAGACGCTCGGGTAAACATGACCATGCGCGTCGCCACCGCTCCGGTGTCGTGGGGCATCTTCGAGTTTGAAGGGCAGGGCGCTGGGCAAAGCTGGCCGTCGGTATTGGACGAGATGGTGGCGGCCGGCTACACCGGCACCGAGCTTGGCCCGTATGGCTTCTTGCCTACGGACCCAGCCGTGCTCCAGGCGGCCCTGGACGAACGCGGCCTGCGGCTGCTGTCGGCTTTCGTGCCCGTGCGCCTGGCCGAGCGCGCTGCGCATGCCGCTGGTTTGGCCGCCGCACGGAAAGTCGGCGCGCTGCTGGCGGAGTGCGGCTGTGAGCAGCTTGTCCTCTCCGACAACAATTGCGCCGTCCCGAACCGCTTCGCGCGGGCCGGCCGGATCACGTCCGCCGATGCGCTGGACGAGGCCGGTTGGCAGTCGCTGGCCGAGGGTGTCAACGCCATAGCGCTCGCCCTGCGGAACGATTTTGGCCTGCAGACGGTCTTTCACCATCACTGCGGTGGCTTTGTGGAGACCCCCGACGAGGTAGACCACTTCCTAGCGCTGACTGATCCTGCCACGGTCGGGCTCTGCCTCGACACCGGCCACTATGCCTACGGCGGCGGCGACCCGCTGGACTGCCTGCGCCAACATGGGGGCCGCGTGCGCTACGTTCACCTCAAGGACGCGCACCCCACCGTCATGGCCCAGGCCAGGTCCGAGGGTTGGAACTACTTCGAGGCAGTGGCCGCCGGCGTGTTCTGCGAGCTGGGCCAGGGCAGCGTGGACTTCCCTGGTGTCCTGGGGGCACTACGCGCATGGTCGTACGACGGCTGGCTGGTGGTTGAGCAGGATATTGCGCCAGGGCAGGGCACGCCCCTGGCCAGCGCGCAGCGCAACCGAGCCTATTTGCGAATGCTGGGATTGGCATGACAACCGCAGCGTGTGTCCGCTTTGGCGTGATCGGCGCCGGCCGCATCGGCAAGTTGCACGCTGCCAACCTCGCCACGCGCATCCGCAGCGCCGAGGTGACGGCCATCGCCGACGTTGACCTCAGCGCTGCTCAGACCCTGGCGCAGTCGCTGCGCATACCCCGCGCCGAGGCTGATTACCGCCGCCTGCTGGACGACCCCGACATCACGGCCGTGGCCATCTGCTCGGCCACCGACACCCACGCCTGCCTAATCTGCGACGCGGCGGCGGCGGGTAAGCACATCTTTTGCGAGAAGCCCATCGACTTCGACCTGGGCCGCATCGACGCCGCCCTGGCGGCCGTGGCCCGCGCCGGGGTGACGTTCCAGGTGGGTTTCAACCGGCGCTTCGACGCTAACTTCAGCCAGGTACGGCGCATGGTGGCGGACGGCAAGATCGGCGAGCCTCACCTTCTGCGCATCACCAGCCGCGACCCGGGGCCGCCGCCCATGGCCTACGTGCGTGCCTCGGGCGGCCTCTTTCTGGACATGACCATCCACGACTTCGACATGGCTCGTTTCCTCATCGGCAGCGAGGTCAGCGAGGTCTACACGCTCGGCGCGGTGCGGGTGGACCCGGAGATCGGCGCGGCCGGCGACCTGGACACCGCCATCGTCACCCTGCGTTTCGCCAACGGCGTCCTCGGCACCATCGACAACAGCCGCCGCGCGGTCTATGGCTACGACCAGCGCGTGGAGGTCTTTGGCGACGGCGGCATGGTGACCGTGTCCAATAACCTGCCCGACCAGCACGTCTACAGCAACGCCGACGGCGTCCACAGCGCCAAGCCGCTGTACTTCTTCCTGGAGCGCTACAACGAGTCCTACGTGACGGAGATGCAAGCCTTTGTGGAGAGCGTGCTCACCGGCACGCCGCCGCCGGTGACGGGCCTGGATGGCCGCGTGCCGGTGGTGATGGGCCTGGCGGCCCGGCGCTCGTATGACCAGGCGCGGCCGGTGCGGCTGAGCGAGATCGCCTAGAAGGCGCTGTAGAAAACAGAGCGGGGGGACATTTCTACTTTGGGTTGACACTCCGCTTTGAACGTCTGGCGCGCCCAACGGATCGCGCGCAGCGGTCGTCAGGCATTATGTGGCGTCTCGCGCAAACTCGCCCCCACGCTGAAATT
>CAYUYN010000121.1:0-6048 GCA_964449185.1 uncultured Anaerolineales bacterium
GGCGGCGGAGCGGGTCGCCGGCCGGCCGCCGCGACGGCGGGAGCGCGTCCGGCCGATACGGCGACGGGTCGATGCCGTAGTGAATACGGACGATCTTGTCGTCCGGCAGGCCGGCGTGACCGTCGTTGGTTGGCAGCCAGCGCCGCGCGCAGCTGGGCCTGGTGCCGGTGGGCGGCCGCGAGCGTGACCGTGGGCGCCGGCCAGTGCATAAAGGCCTGGGCGGCCAGCAGCTGTCCCAACAGGTCGGGCGCCTGTGGGAATTGCCCGGCGCACTCCGCCGGCGTCTTGCGCCCGGCGGCGACATCTTCAAGGCAGCGCTGGAGAATGTCTTCGTTTTTCAAGGTTCAGCGCTCCAATTTTTCCGCCAGCTGCCGCAGCGCGCGGTGCTGCAAAGCCTTTATCGCCCCGGTGGTCTTATTCAGCCGGCGGGCACAATCTTCCAGGTTGTAGCCTTCCACAAAGCGCAGTTGAATGACCGTGCGCTGCTCATCCGTGAGGCTGGCGACGAGCGCCTGCACGCGCTGCATCTCTGAGCGTTCCATGGCCTGGGCTTCGGTACCCGAACCCTCGGCCTCCAGGGCCTCGCTCAGCGGCTCCGTTTGGCGGTGGACTAAGCGCCGATGATAGTCAACCAGCCGATCGTGGGCAATCCGAAACAACCAGGCCGTGATCGGCGCGCCGCGCTCCTGATAGCGCGGCAGCCCCTCAACCATTTTGACGAAGACCGCGCCCGTCAGGTCCTCGGCGGTCGCGCGGTCTTGTGTTCGAAAAGTGAAGTATCGGAATATAGCCGGCGCGTGCAGGCGATATAGCTCGGCAACTGCGTCGGCGTCCCCCCCCCGGGCGCGATGGACGAGGTCCTGTTCAGAAGAATTAGGCGCGGGCACGTATAACAATTGGGCAAAAAGAGGTGCGTGCCAACTATTATACCGCCCAGGTTGGAAAATAGTTACGGTAATCTTCACCAATTTCCTCGTATCCTCTTGACCGGCTATGCGGTTAACCATTGTAACCAGAATCTAACCGGTTCAACCGGGTGTCGGTCACGCCGCGGCGGCATCGGTTCCACTGAATATTCGATAAAGGCAAACCCGGCGAAAGCCGGGGACGCAAAGTCTTGGGTCTAAAGCCGCGCTGCTCTGGTCAAATCGGGCGCGGCCAGGATGGCCAGGCTGCCGTACTTCCTAAAGGCCTCGGGTCTGGCAGCCATGATTTGAGCTGTCAGGCCCTTCTCATTATGGTGAGTGAATGTTAGCTCGGTTTTTTGCGCGGCTCCGCCCTTTCAACCGTTCTGCCACGGCCCGGCCGCGCGGCCAGGGTCTGCTTGAATTCGCGCTCATTCTGCCGCTGCTGCTCCTCTTCATTTTGGGCGTCATCGAGGCGGGCCGTATGCTGGCCATCTACAGCAGCCTGTCGAGCGCGGCCAGGCAGGCGGCCCGCTATGGCTCGGTGGCTGGCGACAGCCCCACACTAGACCCCCTCGACAATGAGCCGTTGGCCTACTACGAGGACTGCGCTGGCATCAAATCGACGGCCCTGCGCACCAGCATCCTGGTCGGCCTGGACACCGACGATATCGGCATCGGCTACGACCGCGGCACCACCACCGAACCCATCGGGCGGTGCGTGCTTGGCGCTGCGACCCCGACCCTGTCTGAGACCATCAAGGATGGTTACCGGGTCATCATTACCATCACGGCCATCTACAAGCCGCTCGTGCCCATCGTGCCGCTGCCCGATATGCCCATTACCTTTGCCGCGGCGCGCACGATCTTTACCACGATTGTCGGCCCCACCAACACGCCGCCGCCCAACCCCGACTTGCGGATCACCAAGCGCGGCTCGCCGCCGGTCGTCTCGCCCAACGGCGACCTGACCTACTGGATCACCGCTACGAACTACATTACCAGCGGTGTCATTGCGCAGAACATCATCGTGACCGACACCCTGCCGGTCCTCGATCCCGACGACGCCCTGACCCAGAATGACCTGGACGACATCGCCGACGACTACAATTGGGACTGCACCTTTGTCGTGGAGACCCCGCCGCCACAGCAGCTCTCGTGCACCCGCCTGGCGCCGCTGGCCACCGGGCAGAGCGCGGGCTTTAGTTATGTGGTGCGGGCGCCCTTGTTTGGCGGCGTGACCCTCACGAACACCGTCGGGGTGAGCTCGTCCAAGGCCGACGTGCAGCCCAGCGATAATGTGACCTACACGGTCCACCAGGTGCTGCCCGGCGCCGATCTGGAGCCGCACAAGACCGTCAGCCCCACCACCCCGATCGGCGCCGGCACGCTCTTGACCTACACCCTGTGGGTGCACAACAACGGCGGCGATGTATCGAGGGTCCGCTCAACCGGACCAACGGCTTCACAGACGTTCATCTGGATCACGGACACGCTGCCGGCCGGCGCCCAGTTTAAGCTGTTCTCCGTTGACAACAACGACTGGTTCTGTACCCCACTGCCATCGCCGTCGCGGCTGTCGTGCCGGTACAGCCAGGACCTGGTGCGCGATATGCCCACGTCGTTCGTCACGGTCGTGATGACGGCGCCCACGACCGCCGGCACGCTCGTCAATACGGCGGTGGTCACCCCCAGCGCGCTGACTCAGGACCCGCTGCTGAACAATAACGTGGTGACGGTGACCAGCGAGGTGGTGACCGAGGCCGACCTGGCCATGACCAAGCTGGGCAACGCCACGGCCAAGGGCGGCGGCAACCTGCTGTATACGCTGCGGGTCAACAACCTGGGCCCCGCCATCGCCACGAATGTCCGCATTACCGACGTCGTGCCCGGCACGATCATGACCGTCACGGCCGGTGCGGGCTGGACGTGCGACAGCCCGGTGGTCGCGAACACCGTCAAGTGCGTGCGCGCCAGTTCTTTGGGCGTGAACGCGACGACGTCCGATATCACGGTGGCGATCGTCGTGCCCGAGAGCGACATTTCGAACACGGCCGTCACCGGCTCGGACATGCCTGACCCGAACACCGCCAACAACTCGGCCACGGTCGCCACGATCGTCCAGGTCTGCAATGTGGGCCGCGTGGCGGATGCCAACTCGACCGTGACCGCTGCGCCCACCGAGCTCCAGGCTAACGGCACCGCGGCCTCCCAGGTGGTCGTGAGCTTGAAGGACCTGTGCGGTGACCCGGTCGCCGGCCACACGGTCACGTTGAACCCGTCGCCCGCGGGCCTGAGTATCATCTCGCCCGCCAGTGGCATCTCGGGCAGCAATGGCCAGGTGACCTTCTCCGTCTCCATGCTGGAAATCAATGCCGGCACGTACACGTACGGCGCCACGGCCGTGAGCGCGCTTGAGACGGTCAACCTGAGCGCCACGGCCAGCGTGACGTTTTACGGCTGCGTGTCCGTGACGGGCCAGAATAACCAGGTGAGCACACAGACGTACGTGGACTTCCGCCTGACGAACACCACGGGCCGCGCCTGGAAGCTGACCAATGTCTCGATGGACTGGCCGCAGCCCGGCGGGCGCAAGATTAACCAGGTGGTGATGGGCACCACGCCCGCCACGATCCTGTGGAGCGGCAGCTCTAACAACGATCCGTTCAGCCTGCCGGGCTCCGCCGCCTGGAACAGCGGCACCGACACGGCGCGCACGATCAACACGGGCGTCGTGAACCAGTCGCTCCTGTTCTACTTCGACTTTGTGACACCCGGCCAGGCCTTCAGCCTGGCGGCCACCTGGGACGACGGCAATGGCCACACCTGCGCTACCTCGACCGCGGTGACGCCCTAGGAGCAGCGGCGCATGCCAACTTTTTCGCCCAGCCCCATCCGCGCTCAGCGACGATTGCCCCGGCCCCAGCCACGCCGCGACCAGGCGGGCCAGAGCCTGATCGAATTCACGCTGATGATGGTCTTCCTGGTGGTGCTGCTCATGGGCGTGCTGGACCTGGGGCGCGCCTACTTCACCTACCTGGCGCTCAAGGACGCCGCGGCCGAGGGCGCCTACTTTGGCTCGGCGTATCCGCAGTGTGTCGATGCGGACGGTGCGGGGGGTGATTTGGCCTGCGCCGACCCCAACAACGTGCCGTACCGGGTGCAGCATTCGGCGGTTCAGGGCGGATTGGTCGACTGGGGCAGCGCCATTATTTCCATCACGCCCCCGGCTACCCTGGCGGCCGGACAGGTGCTGACGGTGACCGTGGCCTACCAATACGAGATGATCACGCCGTTTGTGGGCGCCATTGCCAATGGGCAGGTGTTAACGCTGACGGCGGCTTCGGCGGCCACCATCATCCGGGTGCCAAACTGCACCCAGGCGACGGGCTGCCAATGAGACCGGGACGGAAGGAGCTGGTTATGGCGCAGCACAGGCGCAACAAGGCGGAAAGCGGGCAGGCCCTGATCTTAATGGTCCTGGCGCTGGTGGGGCTGATGGGTTTTGCGGCGCTCGCGCTGGACGGCGGCAATCTGTATACCGAGCAGCGCCGGGCGCAGGCGGCGGCCGACAACGCCGTGATGGCGGCCGCCTTTGCCCAGATGCGCGGCGACGACAGCAACGCGGCCCTGTCCGCGGCGGCGCTGGCCAACGCGCAGATCAACACTTATGAGAACAGCGATGCCCGGACCGACATTAGCTTTCACCGGCCGCCGCTGCGCGGCCCGTACACCGGCGACAACAGCTACATGCAGGTGATTATCACGCGCAGGGTGTCCACGGCCCTGGCCCACCTCGTCTTTGGCCAGAGCCCCATCCCATTGACGGTGTCGGCGGTGGCGCACGGCGTGCCGCAGCGGCCGATCATGTTTGGGTATGCTCTGGCGGCCCTCCAGCCCGACTGCAATGGCGAAAATATGATATCCACGCAGGGGCGCGGCGGCGGCTTTACCGGCGGCACGTTCCTGTATGGCGCTGGCGTTTTTGTCAATGCCACCTGCGATGATGCGCTGGAAATGTCGGGCGGCGAGCAGCTATACACCGATGGGCCGAGTTTACCGATCGACGTGGTGGGCGGCGTTGACGGCACGAGCTGCACCGCGCCCGGTGTGCCCAGCGGCTGCAACTACTACCCGGCGCCGACCACCGGTGTGGAGCAGGTGGAGCAAGACGTCCTCGCCACCTCGCCCGCGGGCACGCCGCCGCCCTGCGGCCCGGCCCGCAATCTAAGCACCGAGCTCACCGACGCCGACGGCCCTACCATCCGGCCGGGCGCTTACACCACCCTGGATTACGGCAACTCGCCGATGACCATGAGCCCGGGCATCTACTGCCTCACGGGCGGCACCCTGACGGGCAAGGCCAGCCTGACGGGCACGGGCGTTATGCTCTACCTGACGGACATTGGCGCCAAGATTGACTTCTCCGGCAATGACGACATCGTGGTGTCGTTGTCGGCGCCGACCACCACCTCCACCGGCTGCACGGGCGTGGACGACACCTCCCAGACCATCTGCGCCTACCTGGGCATCGTCGTGTACAAGCTGGTCGGCAACAACTCCTGCGAGATGAACGATGTGGAGATTGATTTCACCGGCCAGGCCTCCAAAGTGGTGATCGGCCTGGTTTACGCGCCGCAGTCCCTGGTGCGTTTTGGCGGCCAAGGCGCCTTGGTGATGACTGGTCAGACCCTTGCCGGCTGCGTGAAGTTCAACGGCAACGGCCGGATCGAGATTTATTACGATCCGACCATCACTTATAGCCCGCCACCGTCCATCAGGCTCGACGAATGAAAGCTCGGACAGGGTTGTGTACGCCCGGGCTTGACCGGCTGGCCAGGAGCGTTGCCGGCCTGCTGCTTCTGCTGGCTTCCAGCGGTCTGGCGGGGGCCGAGGGCGAGCCGCCCCAGCTCCCGCAAGTTTCAGACACGCCCATGCAGGCCGACATCCCCGCCGCGCCCGCGAGCGTGGACGAGTTGGTGGCGCGCATGGATGTGGATGCCGGCAGCCCGGCGCGCTTCAGCTCGCAGGACTTCGTGGCGAACCAGGATGACAGCCAGGGGGCGGATGACTTCTGCATCCCCGCCGGCGAGGCCTCCTGGACGATCACCAACGTCGACGTTGTCGGCGGCTACAATGTCCC
>CAYUYN010000121.1:6148-9993 GCA_964449185.1 uncultured Anaerolineales bacterium
AAGCCCATATCCAGCGGCCGCTGGCTGCGGTAACATGGGTAGGACCCTCGATGCAGACTGCCAGGTCCACAGCCCGTGCGGGCGTTTTCCCTGCCAGTGGCTAATTGAGAAGGGAGGCACACCTCGAAGAGATCTCCAACGCGCGCGTCACCCCGTTTGCGCCATTGTCTCGCATCCAAAGGAGAGGGATAACATGCTTAAGAAGACGCTTGTGGTGGTAATCGTTGTGATTGCGATCCTGGTACTGGCGGTCGCCCCGGCCGCGGCCGTTACCGACGGCGAGTTCGATGGCAACGGCCATCCCTACGTCGGGCTGATGGTGGCGCAGGATGACACGGGCGAGCCGCTGTGGCGGTGTAGCGGCACCCTGCTGTCGTCGAGGCTGTTCCTCACCGCCGGGCACTGCACCGAGGCGCCCGCCGCCCACATTGAAATCTGGTTCGCGGCCGACGTCGAATCCGGCATTCCCGCCAATGGCTATCCCTTCACGGGCGATGTGGGTGGGACACCCTACACGCACCCGCAGTACAACCCCAACGCTTTCTACCTCTTCGACCTGGGCGTGGTGGTCCTGGACAAGGCGGTCAAAATGAAGAAGTATGGGGCCCTGCCGCAACTGAATGTGTTAGACAAGCTGGCCACGGAGCGCGGCCAGCAGGATGTGACCTTCACGGCGGTGGGTTATGGGCTCCAGCAAAGTTTCCCCACTGCCGCCTCCTGGAAGAACAGCAGCCAGCGCATTCGCATGGTGGCGACGCCCCACCTGCTCCAGATCAACACCGGCTTTACGGGCGACTTCTCGCTGCTGCTGTCGAACAATGCCAACACCGGCGGGACGTGCTTCGGCGACTCGGGCGGCCCCAACTTCATCGGGAACAGCAATGTGATCGGCGGCGTGACTTCCTACGGCCTCAACGGCAACTGCGCCGGCACCGGCGGCGTCTATCGCGTGGACCGGGCCGATGATCTCAACTGGCTGAAGACCACGTTTGGCGCCTACCTTCCGTAAGCGGGCCGCCGCGCGCCAGGCGGCTGTACCCTAAAAGTAAAGCGACCGGCGCGCTAAGCGGCAGCCGCCCCAGACCGATCGGTCTGGGGCGGCTATTTTTCGGGGCCAGACAGCGTGGGGCGGGCCAGGCGCGGGCCGGCGGATCACCCCTTTTATTATCCCGGGAGCGTGATACGATTTGATGGCCTGGAAAGGAGGTTGGTCATGCAGTGGCTCCAAGTTGTCTTCAAAGACCCCGTCAGCGGGCTGATGCACCTCGTCACCGCCGCCGTGGCCCTGGTGGGCGCGGTGGTGCTGGTGGCCGTCAGCCCGCCGGCCCTCAACGCGCGCCTGGCCCTGCTGGTCTATGGCCTCAGCCTGGTGCTGCTGTTCACGGCCAGCTCCCTCTACCACCTGGTCAAGACCACGCCCGCGCGCGAGCTGTGGCTGCGCAAGCTGGACCACGTGGCCATCTACCTGCTCATTGCCGGCACCTACACCCCCGTGTGCGTGATCGTGCTCACGGGCGCGTGGCGCTGGGGCCTGCTGCTGGCCATCTGGTCACTGGCGGCCGTGGGGATTGTCTTCAAGCTGGCGACCATGAAGACCCCGCGTTGGCTGACGGTGGGGCTGTACCTGCTGATGGGCTGGCTGGGCGTCGTGGGTTTTGGCCCGCTGCTGGAGGCGCTGCCCCTGGCGGGCTTTGGCTGGCTGCTGGCCGGGGGCCTGCTGTACTCGGTCGGCGCGCTGGTCTATGCCACGCGGCGCATGAACTTTGTGCCGGGCGTGTTTGGCTTCCACGAGGTGTGGCACATCTTCGTCACCGCGGCCGGGGCCGCGCACTACATCTTGATGCTCGGCTACATTGCGCCCCTGGCGGCGCGCTAAGTCGGTGATGACCAAAACCCGTGGGCGGTGTGTTGGGTGGCTGCTGGGCGCGCTCATCACCGTCCTGGCCGTGGTGCTGGTGGCGCTGGGCTTCTGGCAGCTCGACCGCCTGGCCCTGCGCCGCGCGCTGAAGGCCGTCATCACCGCCCGCCTGGCCGGGGCGCCGGTTGAACTCGACCCCGCGCCCCCAGCTGACCTGCCGGAGTATCAGCCGGTGCGGCTGCGCGGCACTTACGACTTTGCGCAGGAGATCGTCCTGCGCAACCGCTCGCACCTGGACGCGCCCGGCGTGCACGTGCTCACGCCCCTGCGCCTGGCGGGCAGCGAACAGTCTGTGCTGGTGGACCGCGGCTGGATCCCCTATGAGCAGGCCGCGCCGGAAGACCGGGCCCCTTACCAACGGCCCGCCGGCGAGGTGACGGTGGAGGGCATCGTCCGGCCCGCCCAGCAGCGCGAATATGCCTTCCTGCCCGCCGATCCGCCGCTCAGCGCCGACCGGCCGCGGCTCGATGCCTGGTTCCGGGTGGATGTGCCCCAGATGCAGGCGCAGATGCCTTATCCGCTGCTGCCGTACTATGTGGAGGCCGCCCCTGGGGCCGACCCACGGCGTCTGCCCGTCAGCGGCTACGCGGTGGACCTGACCACCGGCCCGCACCTGGGCTATGCCATCCAGTGGTTTGCCTTTGCCGCTATCCTGGTGGTGGGGTCGGTGGCGCTGTGGCGGCAGCGGCGGGCCAGGCGTGGGTAGGGCGCGGCCAACGGGGGCGGGCTCTGGCGATCCCTTGTCAGCCAGACCGGTCGTTAAACAAAACGGCCTCCTTGCGGAGGCCGTCTCGGCTCAAGCGGGTAAAGCGGGTGCAGCCACTGCGACGGACTAGATGTTGCTGACGATGTTCGAGAAGACGTTACCGATGGCCGGGCCGAGCAGGGCCAGGATGACGATAACGACGACGGCGACGAGCACCAGGATCAGGGCGTATTCGACAAGGCCTTGACCCTTGTTGTCTTTGAACGTAAGCATGGTGAGATATCCTTTCGATGGATAAAGCGTCTTGCAAATGAATTTTGGGTCAGACAAATGTCCACCTGAGCACTCGTATAGTATGACCGTTTCAAAAAAAACGCAATAGGCAAATTAGGAATTGGTTAGAATTAGTCCCCTGGTACCGGGTGAAAATGCGTTGTTATGTCGCAAGAAGATTGTTATGGTTGGTAAATAGCGACTTTGGTCAGAATTGGTCGTCGAACGTTAGAAACGAGTTTTTGGGTCGCGTGACCACGGGCGTTCGAGGCGCTGTCAAAGCCGCCCAGGGCGGGTCAGGTCCGCCGTTTGTTCACTGCCTCACTTATGCCAAAGTGGGCGGCAGTTCGTAAAGCTCCACCAATACGCCCTGGGTGCTCTCGGGGTGCACAAAGGCCAGCCGCTTGCCGCCCGAGCCGGCCTTGGGGGTCTCGTCGATCAGGCGCACGCCGCGCGCCTTGAGGTCGGCCAGGGTCTGCACGATGTCGTCGACCTCGAAGCAGATGTGGTGGAGGCCGGGGCCGCGGCGGGTAAGGTAGCGCGCCAGCCCAGAATCGGCCGTGGTCGGCTGCACCAGCTCCACTTCGCTGTCGCCGGTGGGCAGAAAGGCGATGGAAGCCTGCTGCTCGGGCACGTCTTCGAGGTGGCTCAACGCCAGACCCAAAGTATCGCGCCAGAACCCCAGCGCCGCCTCAATATCCTCTACCACAATGGCAATGTGATCGATCCGCTTAATCATCGCCCGACCGTGGTTCCTTCATTTCCTTCATTTCCTGTTCTTAGCTCGGCCGGTATTCGCCCCACACATTCCGCAGCGAGTGGCAAATCTCGCCGACCGTCACGTCATGCTCCACGCACTCCACAAACAGCGGCATGAGGTTGTCGCTGCCGCGCGCGGCGGCTTCGAGGCGGGCGCGCAGGGCCTCCACCCGCGCGGTGTCGCGGCGG
>CAYUYN010000122.1:0-9979 GCA_964449185.1 uncultured Anaerolineales bacterium
CAGCCGCCCCCACGCCGACCAGCACCACATCGGCCGGCCCGCTGGGCGGCTGCGCCCCAAGCTGTGGGTCATAGCCGGGGATGTCCACCGGCTCGCGCGGCCCGCCGCCAAGCGAGTAGCCGACGGCGGCCAGCGACTGAATTACGCCGCCCTTGCTGGCCGGCTCGGCGGCCAGGTTCTCCTCGGGCGAGTTCTCAAACCACACGCCTGGGTGGCCGAGGAAGCGCCAGCCGGCCTTGCCGCGGTTGCCGCCGTAGGCGCGGTCTGCGAACAGCCCTTCCTGCAGGTGCTGGCGCAGCAAGGCAAAGAAAACGCGCTGCGCTGGCACCTGAAAGTCGGCCAGGGTGCCTTGTTCCAGCCCGGCCAGCAACTCGTCCTGCTGCTCGGCGGCGCAATCGCAGAAGGACCGCCCAAACGCCCGCCGCGCCGACCGGTCAAGCGCCGACAGCCCGACCCGGTAGGTCTCGGCCTGGTCGCGATAGGCGCCCGCCAGGGCCTGGTCCAGGTAGGTCACCACCCGATTTCGGTCGCGCCAGGGCCGTACCCCCCACCGGGAAGAGCCGGTCGAAGACCGCCGCGGCCGCTCGGGCTTCCTAGGGGTTGAGGGCGATAAGTGAGGTGAGGAGATCAGCCATGTCTATTGCTCACTTGTGACGAGTGACACATATATATCCAATTCAATATCCATTTTAACGCTTGACTTTAAGCGCAATTGATGTACATTATATTGTAACGAAGCATATTTTTCAATTTGCATTGTGGAAGTACCAACTTCAGGACGTTAGCCATGGATTTGTCATAAGGGATCTCGTCCTATGAGCAATCGGCCTATCTACAATCGAGTCCTGACCCTCACCGCTCTCGACCATACGCGGGACACCGTCGAGCTCGTCACTAAGGCCTTGGCCTCCGATAAGCGTCTGGAAATCCTGCGCTTCCTGGGTACCCACACCTGCAGCGTACTCGCGATTGCCGAGGCGCTTGGCCTGCCCCAATCCACCGCCACCCAACACATCAACATCCTCGAAAAAGCCGGCCTGATCAAGACCGATCTTCAGCCGGCCAGCCGCGGCCTGCAAAAGCTGTGCGCGCGGGTCTACGACCAGGTTGTCATCCAACTGCCCGTCGAAACCGAGCGCCAGGAAACGTTTGTAGAAGTATCCATGCCCATCGGCGCCTATGTCAACGCCGAAGTGGCGCCCACCTGCGGCCTGCTGGGCGAAACCGGCATCATCGGCCATCTGGACGACCCGGCGGCCTTCTTTGAGCCCGAGCGCATCCACGCGCAGCTTCTCTGGTTCCGGCGCGGGTCCGTGGAGTATCGCTTCCCCAACCGCCTGCCGCCCGAGGCCGTCCAGGAAACCCTCGAGCTAAGCTTTGAGGTGTGCTCGGAAGCCCCCCTGCACCACGATGACTGGCCATCGGACATCACCGTGTGGGTCAATGGCGTCGAGGTTGGCACCTGGACCAGCCCAGCCGACTTTGGCGGCGAGCGCGGCGCGCTGACGCCCGAATGGTGGGGCGAGGCCAACTCGCAGTACGGCTTGCTCAAGGTCTGGAAGGTGACGACGCACGGCAGCTACGTCGATGGCGTGCGCGTCTCGCCCGTCAGCCTGGCCCAGCTCAAGCTCGGCCACGGCGGCACGATCCCGGTGCGCCTGGGCGTGAAGGAGACCGCCCACAACGTGGGCGGTCTGAACCTGTTCGGCAGCAAGTTTGGGAACTATCCGCAGGACATCGTGCTGAAGCAGCGCTTTCAACGGGGCGATACCCCGCGCCGCGGCGCCGATGGCAAGGGGAGCGCCACGCCGGGCGCCAATGGAAAGGAGGCTGGCACTTCCGAGAGTCAGCAAAGCATCGCTTAGACCCTCTTAGCATTAGCAGCAAGCAGTCACCCGCTGTTTGGCAATCTGGAGGAGAGAGAAATGATCAAACGCAAGTTCGCCTTTCTGTTTTCGATGACGATGCTGTTGAGCCTGCTGCTGGCCGCCTGCGGCGGCCCGGCCGCCACCGCCACCAATGTCCCCGCGCCCACCGAAGTCCCGGCGGGCGATCCTACCGCGGCCCCGGTGGCCGAGGGCGAATGCCCGGCCAGCGCCAACGGCCAGTCCATTGAAATGTGGAGCCCGCTGACCGGCCCCGACGGCGATGAGATGAGCGCCCTGGCCACTCGCTATAGCAGCGAGAACGGCAACGACATCACCGTGACCCACGTGGCCCAGCCGGAGTACATCCAGAAGCTGAATGCGGCCGCCGCCGCCAATCAGCTCCCGGCGATGACGGTCGCCCGCATCATCAACGTGGCCGAGCTGGCCGAGCGCCACGTCGCCCAGCCCTACAGCGACGAGGCCATGGCCGTGCTCGGTTCTGACTTTGGCAGTGAGTTCCCCGAGAACACCTGGAACCCCGGCGAGTACGAAGGCGCCCGCTACTCCGTGCCGCTCGACATACACCCGCTGGTCATGTACTACAACAAGGATCTGTTCGCGGCCGCCGGCATCCCCGAGCCAGGCACGACGCCCATGAGCCGCGCCGACTTCGAGGCCGCGCTCGAGAAGCTGCAGTCGGATGACGTGCAGGCCATCGCCATCGGCACCGCCTTCCAGGGCGCCACGCTGTTCCAGACCCTGATCCGCCAGTTCGGCGGCGCGCTGGCCAGCGACGACGGCACGACCGCCACCTTCAACAGCGAGGCCGGCGTTGAGGCGCTGACCTACGTCAACGACCTCAAGCAGAAGTACTCGCCCGACATCAGCGGCGGTGGCGACCCTGAAGTGAACGTCTTCAAGCAGGGCCAGGCCGCCATCGTCTTCCACGGCCCGTGGCACATCAGCGACCTGCAGAAGCTGCCGTGGGTGGGCTTTGCCCCCGTGCCCCAGATTGGCGATCAGTTCGCCGTGTGGGCCGGCTCGCATCAACTGGTGATGACCTCCGCCGACCCGGCCGTGCAGACCGCCGCCGCCTGCTGGATCAAGTGGCTGTCGGAGAATTCGGTCGAGTGGGCCAAGGCCGGGCAGGTGCCCGCCCGCAACTCCGTGCGCCTGGGCGATGAGCTTGGCGCCCTGGCCGCGCCCATCGCCGCCGTCGCACCCTCGGCCGACGGCGCCATCCTTCTGCCGCAGGTCCCGCAGCTGGAAGGCGCCCTGTGGGATGCCTTCGGCCCGGTGGTGGATGCGGTGCTGATGGGTGAGACCACCGACATCAAGTCCGCCCTGGATACGGCGGCCGCTGCCTCGCAGCAAGTCCTGGAAGAGAACGCCGTGACCTACGGCGGCTCGTAGAGACCGCAGTCTAAAAGCAGGCAGGGAGCCTGGGAGGGCCCCTGCCTGCCCGCTTTCGTCGGCGCCGCTGTTGAACCCCACGGGAGAAAGCCATGGCTACGACAACCCAAAGTCGCACGGGTGCGGGGCCGCTCACCGGCGCCGCCCCGCCGCAACGGCGGCGCTTCAGCCTGACGCCCTATCTCTTCATCCTACCGCACCTGATCTTTTTCACCTTCTTCCTGGCCTGGCCCTTCTTCTATGGGCTCTACATCAGCCTGTTCGAGTTCGACTTCCTCCGGCCCGAACGGCGCCCCTTCATCGGCCTGGGCAATTACCTCCGCATTTTTGACCCGACCAGCACCCCGTTCAAGGATTTCTGGCGCGCCATGGGCAACACCGGGGAGTTCATCCTCTGGAGCGTGCCGCCCCTCGTCATCCTGGCCCTATTGCTGGCCGTTCTGCTCAATGGCAAATATCCCGGGCGCAGCCTTTTTCGCACGATCTTTTTCGCGCCCTACACCCTGTCGGTGACCGTCGCCGCCGTGCTGTGGTGGTGGATTTTTCAGAGCCAGGGCGGCCTGATTAACTATTACCTCGACGCGCTTGGCCTCAAAGGCCCCAACTGGCTGAGCAGCATGCCCGAGGCCTGGGTGGCCATTACCATTGCCACCGTGTGGTGGACCATCGGCTTCAACACCATCATTTTCCTCGCCGCGCTCCAGGACATTCCCACCTCGCTTTACGAGGCGGCTTCGATTGACGGCGCCAGTCCCATTCAGCAGTTCCAGCACGTCACCTTCCCGTTGCTGCGGCCGGTGCTGACCTTCGTCATCACCATCACCTTGCTCGCCTCCGCCAACCTGTTCGGCCAGCCGTATATCATGACGACCGGCGGACCGCTCCAGCAAACCGAGACGGTGATCTACCGCATTTATATCCAGGGCATCCTGCGCAACCAGATGGGCATGGCCGCGGCCATGTCGGTCTTCATTGCGGCCTTGCTGCTTATCCTGACCGCCCTCAATTTCAAGCTGTTCGGCCGGACCGAACAGCAGTAAAGCGTCGCCCTCACCGATTACGGTTGGAGATCACACCATGGCCACCCTGAGCACACCCGCCCGCGGCACAGCCCCACGGGACATAGAAGGCAAAAAGCCCGGCCGGAGTGCCGGCGGTGCGATCGTGTTTTACACCTTGCTGATCCTGTGCGCCCTGTTCTTCCTGCTGCCCCTGGTCTGGATGACGGTGACCGCCTTCAAGCCCTTCACCGAATGGCTCACCCCCAACTGGCTCCCGCGCGAGCCCACCCTGGAGAACTTCACCTCGGTGTTCCGGGACCCGACCCTGCCCGTGACGCGCTGGTTCCTTAACAGCCTGTTCATCGCCGTCGTCTTTACCAGCCTGATCCTGATCATCGATTCGCTGGCGGCCTATGCCTACGCCCGCATGGAGTTTCCGGGCAAAAACCTGCTCTTTGGGCTATTGCTGGCCACGCTCGTGATGCCCGGCATCACGTTCCTGATCCCCAATTACCTCACCATCGCCCGCATTGGCTGGCTGGGGACCTACCAGGGCGTGATTGTGCCGGGCCTGTCGGGCGTGTTTGGCGTGTTCTTCCTGCGGCAGTTCTTCCAGGGCATCCCGCGCGAGATGGAGGAAGCCGCCTTCATCGACGGCGCTGGGGTGTGGCGCACGTTCTTCGCGGTGGTGCTGCCCCTCTCCGGCGGCGCGCTGGCCACCCTGGGCGTCATCACCTTCCTCGAATCGTGGAACAGCTTCCTATGGCCCCTGCTGATCGTGGGCAGCGACCGCGCCCTACAGACCCTGCCCGTCGGGCTGGCCACGCTTCAGGGCCAGTACACCTTTGACTATGGCAAGCTGATGGCCGGGGCGCTGGTGGTCACTGTGCCCGTGCTCCTGCTCTACCTCTCGGCCCAGCGCTACATCGTCGAGAGCATCTCGACCACCGGCATCAAAGGCTGATATGCGCGCCCGTTCCCTGCCTTCCCAAACTGGCTTGCTCGCGCTCGCGCTAGCGGCCCTGGCGCTGGCCGCCTGCGGCCCGGCCGCCACGCCGGTCCCCACCGCCACCACCACGCTCGTCCCCGAGCCAACCGCCATCCCCGCCACACCCACGCTCTCGGGGCCGCTCTACGACAACCCGGTCCATGACCAGGACTTTCCCGACCCGCACATCATGGTCGTGGGCGACACCTACTACGCCTTCGCCACCGGCGGCGGCGGCTCCAACATCCAGCTCATCCGCTCGACCGACCTGGACCAGTGGGAGCGCCTGGGCGACGCGGTGCCGGCCCTGCCCCTCTGGGCGTCGCCCAACGGCGGCCTCACCTGGGCGCCCACCGCCATGCAGATCGGCGACCGGTTCGTGCTCTACTACACCGCGCGCGACAAGGCCTCGGATCGGCAGTGCATCTCGCAAGCCACCAGCGACGTCCCCGACGGACCGTACACCGACGTGACGACCGCCGCCACCATGTGCCAGGTGGCCCTGGGCGGGTCCATCGACCCCTATCTCTTCCGCGATGCCGACGACCAGCTCTACCTGTTCTGGAAAAACGACGGCAACTGCTGCGGCAAGAGCGTGGGCCTGTGGGTGCAGCCCCTGTCGGACGATGGCCTGACACTGGAAGGCGAGCCGGTCGAGCTGCTGGTGCGCGACCAGGCCTGGGAGCGTCCGCTCATCGAGAACCCGGCCATGGTCCTGGCCGACGGCCAGTATTACCTGTTCTATTCCGGCAACTGGTGGGAAAGCGTTGACTACGCCGTCAGCTATGGCGTCTGCGAAACCGTGACCGGCCCGTGTACCAAGCCGAAAACCAAGCCCATCTTCACCTTTTCGCCCCAGGCCCTGGGACCCGGGGGGGAGTCCTTCTTTACCGATCCGGAGGGCAACCTGTGGATGGCCTACCACGCCTGGACCGACGCCACGGTGGGCTACCCGGCTGGCGAGCGCAGCCTGCACATTGACCCGGTGACGTTCGCCAACGGTGAGCCGGTCATGACCGGCCCTACCTCCGACCCGCAGCCCATGCCGTAAAGGGCCAACCGCCAACAGGGCCAGGCACATTTGAAACCCTGGACACCGCGCCGGCGGAGGTAATGCAGGCGGTGATTGAGTTTCCGCCAGCGTGAGGCGGAGCGTTCCATCCCCGCACCTGCGGCGGGCAGGTGTGAACGCCGCTGCCCTGCTATTCATTATTGGGCCAAGATCAGCAAGGCCTGAGGAGATTGTCTGTGACGGTTCGTCCTCATCTTTCCTTAGACGGCCAGTGGCACTTCTGGACCGATCCCGCGGGCGGGCGCTCCGCCGAGGCCCTGGAGCCGGGCGAGGCGCGGCCCATCACGGTCCCGGCGCCCTGGCAGGCGCAGTACCCCGACCTGCGTTTCTACTCCGGCGTGGGCTGGTATCAGCGCACGGTGGAGCTGCCGGCCGAGTGGCCGAGCGGGCAGATCATCCTGGGCTTCAATGCCGCCGACTACGCCGCGGAAGTCTGGTTCAACAACGTGCCCGTGGGCCGGCACGAAGGCGGCTACCTGCCGTTTGAGTTCGACGTCAGCCACGCGGCCCGGCCGGGCGCCAACACCCTGACCGTGCGGGTGGCCGACCTGATCGAAGGCTTCTCAGAGGTGCCTCACGGCAAGCAGTCGTGGTACGGCCCGCTCTCGGGGCTGTGGCAATCGGTGTGGGTGGAGCGCCGGCCCCGGCTGCACCTGACGCGTCTGCACGTCACTCCGCGCGCGGCTGGCGGCGTGGCCGAGATGGAAGCCCTGCTCAGCCAGGCGGCCGACCGGCCCGCCGTGCTGGTGTTTGAGGTGCTGACGCCCGAAGGCGACCTGGCCGGCACGGCCGAGGTGCCGGTAGCCCCCGGCGACTTGCGCGTGCGCGCGCAGGTGCCCGTGCCCGAGCCGCGCCTGTGGGACACCGATCACCCGCACCTGTACACGGCCCGCGTAACCCTGCGCGCCGCCGGCGACGGCGCGGCCGAGGCGGACGCCCTGAGCGACAACTTCGGCTTCCGCACCATCGTGACCCGCGGCGGGCATATCCTGCTCAACGGCCGGCCGATCTACCTGCGCGGTGCGCTCGATCAAGATTACTACCCCGAGCTGATCTGTACCCCACCCTCGCTCGACTACCTCCTCGAGAGCTTCCGCAAGGCCAAGGCCATGGGCCTCAACTGCCTGCGGGTGCACATCAAGGTGGCCGACCCGCGCTACTACCAGGCCGCCGACCAGGTGGGCTTGCTCATCTGGACCGAGCTGCCCAACTGGGCCACCCTCACCCCGGCCTCCACGCGCCGCGGCAAGGAGACGGTCGCGGGCATGGTCATCCGCGACTGGAATCACCCCTCTATCATCATCTGGACCATCATCAACGAGGCCTGGGGCACCGAGCTGTACGGCAACCCCGATCACCGCGCCTGGCTGGCCGAAATGTATGGCTGGGTGAAGACCCTGGACGCCACCCGGCTGATCGTGGACAACTCGGCCTGCTTCCCCAACGCGCACGTCGTCACCGACATCAACGACTTCCACTTCTACAGCGCCATCCCCGACCACTACCGCGAGTGGCGCAAATGGGTGGAGGCCTTTGCCACCCAGCCCTCCTGGACCTTCGCGCATGCCTACGAGGGCATTGCCGCCTGGCGCGAGTTCACCCGCTCCCCCTGGCGGCCGGTCGAGCGCAAGCCCTCGGTGGAGGTCAGGCGCCAGGGCAGCGAACCGCTGGTGGTTTCCGAGTTCGGCAACTGGGGCCTGCCCGACGTGGATCTGCTGCGCCAGGGCTATGGCGGCAGCGAGCCGTGGTGGTTCGACACCGGCATGGAATGGGGCGACGGCACGGTCTATCCGCACGGCATCGAGGCCCGCTTCCGCGCCTTTCACCTGGACCGGGTCTTCCCCAGCCTGGCGGCGCTCAGCGCTGCCTCGCAGCGCATGCAGTTCGCGGCGCTCAAGTACGAGATCGAGCAGATGCGCCGCCAGCCGCGCCTGATGGGCTACGTCATCACCGAGTTTACCGACGTGCACTGGGAGGCCAACGGGCTGCTGGATATGTGCCGCAACCCCAAGGTGTTCTACGAGGATATTGGCCGGCTGAACGCCGACGACGTGATTGTGCCCGAGTGGGACCGCGTGGCCTTTTGGGAGGGCGAGCGCTGCACGGTGCGGCTGGCGCTCTCGCACTTTTCGCAGACCGACCTGAACGGCGGCCGGCTGGAATGGAGCGTGGCGGGCTACCCCGAGCTGCGCGGGGCCGAGACCAACCTGCAGCCCAAGGCGGCGGACGTCACCCCGCTCAAGCGGGTGAGCTTCAAGGTGCCGCCGGTGGCGCGGGGCACGCGCGCGCGTCTGGAACTGCGGCTGTACTCGGCCGAGGGGCGGCTGGCGGCCAGCAACTACGAGGAGCTGTACTTCTTCCCGCGCCGCGCGGGTGACGGCGCCGGCGCCGGCCCGCTGAAGCTGTATGCGCCCGAGCTGGCCGACAGCCTACCGGCCCTGGGCTATACCCTGGTGGACAGCCTGGCCGAGGCCGACCTGGTGGTCGTGCGCACCATGACCGACACAGTGCGCGCGTATCTGCAAGGCGGGGGCAAAGTGCTGTGGCTGCCGGCGTCGAAAGCCTCGCTGCAGACTTACCTGGGCGGCCTGCGCGTTGTAGAGCGCGAGGACCGGGTGTGGCAGGGCGACTGGGTAGGCAACTTCAACTGGATCAGCCAGGACAAGCTGTTCGGCGAGCTGCCCACCGAGGGCCTGGTGAACTTTGCCTTTGCCGACCTGGTGCCCGACCACGTCATCGTCGGGCTGCGGCCGATCGACTTTGCCGCCAGCGTGCACGCGGGCTTGTTCGCCGGCTGGATCCACCGCACGGTGGCGCTCATCGCCGAGCACCCCATCGGCAAGGGGCGGCTGCTGCTGTGCACCTTCAAGCTGCGCCAGCACCTGCGCACGCAGCCGGTGGCCGCCATCATGCTGCGCGACATGGTGGCGTACCTGAGCGGCCTGCCGGCGGCGGAAGACGCCGCGCCGCGGGCGCCATCGCGGGCGGCTTAAACAATAGAGCGGGGTGCCGCTGATCCGTTGCAACCGGAACAGCGGCACCCCGCTTTGTATTTAAGGCCTCTTACCTTTTCCACCTACTTCCACCTACTCTACAAACGTCCCGCCCGTCACCTGCTTATCCAGCAGCCGCCGGGCAGAGTCAAAGCGCAGCACCACCTCCAGCGGCTGGAAGCAGCGCTCCTTGCCCAGCAGCACCTTGCGGCAGACCAGGGTGGAGGCGGCCCCGCCCTCCCCATCGTCTTCCAGGCTGAGATCGTTGTTCAAGTTGATGCGGCCCTCGACCACCTCGCCGCAGCGCTGGCATTTGACCGACACCAGGTAGAAGCGGCCGCTGGCCGGAGCCGGAGCAGCAAGCAGGCCCGCGAGACGTTTGAGGAAACTCATGGCGACGCTCCTCTTAAGGATAGTGGCAGACCTGGCCGGCCTAACGCGATGGAGACATTTGCCTGACGCGGTGCTAGCCCGTGGACGTGGAGTTCGACCTTGGACATGGCGGTGAGGTAGGCGGCGAGGGACATGGAGGGTATTGTAATTGGTAAGGGCGTTATCCGCAGGCGGGGGCGTGGGCCGAATAGGCAGCGTGGAGCCCGCGTGCGCCGGCTTCGCCGCCGAACTGGGTCACCACATATTCCCAA
>CAYUYN010000123.1:0-9923 GCA_964449185.1 uncultured Anaerolineales bacterium
GGCAGGCCCTGCCGCAGCAGCCCGGCGACCTGATTGGCTATCACATTGATCGCGCCGGTTATGTTAGAGTCCATGGGAGCCTCGGGTGAGATGGGGTGTGCTGACCACTATCTTACCCGAGGCTCATCCTTTTCCTGACAACCTTTGCGTGCACACGGCTGCTTTAGCGGAAACTAGAGTATAAGTTTTCGTGGTATGTGGTATAATAGTACCCGTCTCATCCATAGTACCCCGGTACTAATAATTGCACGGGGATGCAGGCCGCGAGTGCTGCTGCCGTACCGGGCTGGCAACTCAATCACATAACACAAGATTATCTTACCTCGACTTGAGGTATTGCCAGTCTACGCACCTTTCGGCCGTAGATGGCGACCGTCTGGTCTTGTATTCACTTTGTTTGGTGCCTGTGAGCCCTTTGTGACAATCCATTTGCGTAGTGCCATCAGTCTTTATGTAGCGTTCATAGCGCTATTTATTGTCTTCGATCGATCGGGATTTTTTGGTGACAGCGGCCTGGCGGCGACTGTCCTGCTGACTGTTGTGGCAGCCGCTGTGATGATGCTGACGCTGCCGCCGGCGTCACGGGTGATGCTGCCGGGTTGGCTGGCGCTATGGCTGGTTATTTATGGGCTGCTGCGTTGGTTAGCCAGTCGGCTGGCCGCGCAGCCCTGGCTGATCCCCGGTCAGCCAATCCAGGCCATGTCAGAGGCTGGTTTTGTCCTGATGGGTGCCTGGCTGGCTTACCGCATGGGCCACGGGGTACAAGTATTGGAGACGGCGGTTACCCGAATGACGTTGGGGGATCAGGCCGGCCGGGTTTCGACGCTGGAGCAGGCGGCCGACAACATCGGCCGGGAGTTCGCACGCAGCCGCCGGTATGGCTATCCACTGACCGTCGTGATGTTGGAGCTGGACCGGGACACGGTTAACGCCAACTTGAACCGTGCCGTCCTTCAGCTCCAGCGCAGCTCGGCCCTGCGTTATGTCTTGGGAAATCTGGTCGGTTTCATCCATGATCACTTGCGTCGAACCGACCTCATCCTTGATCCAGAGGCCGAAGGCCGGCTGGTGCTGCTGACGCCTGATACCGATCTCAAAAGCGCACAGCAGCTGGCGGCGCGGATTCAGGCCGTGGCGGCGGAGCGCTTCCACGTCCGGATGAACTATGGCTCGGCCACGTTTCCCGAGGATGCGGTAAGCTTTGATGAGTTGATGGATCTGGCTCGCGACCGGCTGGTGACCCAAACACTGCCTGACAGGCCGGTGGGTCCCGTTGAGCTGGCGGCGCCGGAGGGTCAGGGGGTGAGGACATGATAGAACACCTCAGTCAATCGGTGATTAGGGGTTTGCGACAGGATCGCGATCCACGGAGCGCCCGGGATCGGTTGTTGGCTCCCATGATTGTTGCTGTGGAGGCCGGGCACGGGCCAGTAGCAGGGCGTGCCAACCTGCTAGAGACCACGACGCATGACATGCAGGCCTACCCCTGGTTGGCCGCGATCCGGCCGGAACGGGCCTGGTTCCGGGGTCGGCAATATTTGTTCGCTAAACGGGTGCTGGACATCGCCCTGGTCGTGGGCGCGCTGCCGATGGTGTTGCCGCTCGTGGGCGTGTGCATGCTGCTGCTCAAACTGGAAGCGCCCGCGGCGCCGGCCCTGTTTGTGCAGATGCGGACGGGCAAGGGCGGGCGCTGCTTTCGCATGTACAAACTGCGGACCATGGTGCCCAACGCGGAGGTGCTGAAGGCGGCGCTGAGCCACCTGAATGAGCTCGCCTGGCCCGATTTCAAGATCCGGAACGATCCCCGGATCACCCGGGTGGGCCGCTTCCTACGGCGCACCAGTCTCGACGAGCTGCCCCAGTTGTGGAACGTCCTCGTGGGCGACATGAGCCTGGTGGGGCCGCGGCCCACCTCCTTCTCGGCTGAGACTTACCCCCTCTGGCATACCGAGCGGCTGGACGTGCTCCCCGGTCTCACCGGTCTCTGGCAAGTGCTGGGACGCGGCAATACCGAGCTGGACGAACGCGCCCGGTTGGATATTGCCTACATCGAGAAGCGCTGCGTGTGGTTAGACCTGCAAATCCTGATGCGAACGGTTGGGGCCGTGGCACAGCAGCGCGGCGCTCACTGAATTGTGACGGGTAAAACCGACTTAGCCTGGCCTCGCTGCCCGTTCTACGGCCGGTTGGCGCCGGATTTCTGGCGGCTGGCGCTGCGGCCACGGCGTGCTTGCATGGATGCGATGGAGGAAAGCAAAAGCAATGGAATTGCGACTCTACATTCGAATGGTTCTGCGGAGTTGGTGGCTCGTCGTTTTGACTGCGCTGGTCGCGCTCAGCTCGATGCTGGCCTCGCTTTACGTGGCCACGCCTTACTACCGGGCGACCACCAGACTGGTCGTGGTGCCCAATGCCTCCCTGACCGACAGCCGCGACATCGTCGACAGCCTGGACACCCTCGATCGTCGTTCGGTGGTCACCACCTACGCCGAGGTCCTGCAAAGCGAGCGCATTTACGATGAGCTGCTCACCACGCTGGGCGTGGACGCCGTGACCCTGAGTGATTATACGCGCACAGCGGTGGTGCTGCCAGACGCCTCGGTGGTGGAATTGGTCGTGACGGGGCCCAACCCGGAGATCGCCGCATTGTTGGCCAACTCGCTGGCGCGCTCAGGCATTGACTACGCCAAAGGGCTTAACTCCGTGTTCGACATGAACGTGCTCGACCCGGCGACCCAGCCGAAGCAGCCCTATCGCCCGCAGCCGCTGCAGGATGCCAGCCTGGCCCTGGGGTTGGGCGTCCTGGCCGGCGGCGTACTGGCGATTGTGCGCGAACAACTGCGTATCCCGCTCGAGGCGCTGCGCCGACGCTTTGTTTACGACAGCACCTCGTCGGCCTTTTCCCGGCGGCATTTTGAGCGCCGGTTGGAGGAAGAGCAAGGGCGCGGCCGGCCCGGCGGTCTTTCGCTGGGCCTGGTGCGCCTGGATGGCCTGCGCGACGTCATCGACACCCTGTCGCCGCTGGTCCAGCAGCGCCTGCTGAATCATGTAACGCGGACGCTGGGCAACGAGCTGCGTGGGCACGACATAGTAGGGCGTTGGAATGACATCACCTTCGCCATTTTGCTGCCCGCCACGCCCAGCCCGGCCGCTATCCGCACGCTGGAGCGCATCCAGCTGGTCCTGTCTCTGCCGGTGCAGCTGGCCGAAGACCGCGAGTTTTTGAGCCTGACGCCCGTCGTCGGTGTGGGCGCGACCGAAGGTCAAGAGCCGCCGCGTGCCCTCATCAACCGGGCCGAGAGCTCCCTGGAAGTCGCGCACCGCCAGGCGGTCGAGACGCGCCAACCCTCGGTGGGGGTCGCCTAGCGTGCCGCCCGTCGACAGGCGTGCCGTGAGCGAGTGCCCCGTTCCGCGGTGGAGGGCAGCATGACAGCCAAAGCGCCCACGTTGTCGTCACGCAGCGGCGGGTCCGCAGCGACCGGATCGCCCTGGGTGTATCTGCTTTTCGCGGGTCTGGCGCTGGCAAGCGGGCTGGGCGTGGCGGCGCTGATTCTGGGCCTGGCTGGTTCGGTCTTCTGGTCGGTGCTGGTAGCCGCGGCGCTGTTGGTGGCGCTGTTGACCGTCATACGCCCCGAATATGGCCTGCTTATCCTAATTGTCATCGCCTATTCGCAGTTCTCCCGTGTCGTCAGCGCGGTGCACGGCACCCCGCCGGTGCTGCGCCCCTACGCGCTCTTTATGATCGCGATCATCCTGGTGCGTTGGGTCGTGCTGGGGCGCCGTCCGATCGGGTGGGAAGGCACGGCGCTGCTGCTGGCCACGTATGGCCTAGTCGGCGCGGGCTCGCTCCTCTACGCGGTGGATGGCGTCCGGGCCCAAGCCGATGTCCTGGACTATGCCAAGGACTTCGGTATGGTCCTGGTGGTGCTGATCCTGCTCCAGCGAACGGCTCAATTTCGCGGCGTTGTGTGGGCGCTGCTCGCGGCCGGTGCGCTCATGGCGGGCATCAGCGTTTTCCAGGCGTTGACCGGCACCTATGCCAACGCTTATCTGGGCTTCGGCGGCTATGCCACAGAAGAGGCCGGCAACGTCATTGCGCGCTACCGCGCTACCGGGCCCTTTGCTAATCCGAACGCCTTCGCCCAGGTTTTGGTGACGGTCATCCCGCTGGCCTTCGACCGGCTGTGGCGCGATCGCTCGCGCTGGGCCCGCCTCGGCGCGGGTCTGTGCTTTTTTCTGGTGCTGCTGGCGCTTGTCTTCACATACTCGCGCGGCGGCCTGATTGCCGGGGCGACCGTGACCGCGTTGTCGCTCTTGCAGCGGCGTCCCGGGTTTTCGGTGGCGGTGCTGATGGTCGTGGTGGCCTGGCTGCTGCTGCAGTCACTGCCGGCCAGCTATGTGGAGCGGGTGAATACTTTGACCCAGTTGTTTCCGCAAAATCCGCGTGACCTCATCGTGGACCCCTCTTTTCGCGGGCGCGTGAGCGAAACCGAAGTGGCCTGGCGTGTCTTCATGGATCACCCGGTCCTGGGCGTCGGCATCAACAACTATCCGGCTTACTATCTGCAGTACTCGGCGGATATCGGCTTTGACCCACGCCGTGAAGAGCGGGCGCCCGCCAGTCTGTACCTGGAAGTGCTGGCCGAGCAGGGGTTGGTCGGCATCAGCTTCTTCCTGCTGCTGCTCGGCTACGTCTTCCGGGAGTTGGGCCGCGGTGTGCGGGCGCTGGCCGCGACGGGCCAGGCCGAAGAAGCGGCCTTGTTGGCGGCGCTGCGCATTGGCTTGATCGGGTATTTGGTGTCAGGCCTGTTTAAGAACAATGCCTATGCCACCACGATGTGGCTGCTAATCGCGGTGGCCCTGGCCATGGCCGAGGCGGCGCTGCGCCAGAAGGTCAGCAACCCAGGGACCGAACCGGCCTAGCCCGGCGACCTGCAGTCCATGCCCAGCAAGACGCCGCTCAACGCCGCCGGCACCCATTTTCAAGCCGCGGATTTTTCACAACAGCTCTGGCAAGAACTGGCGCGCTGCCTCGGCCAGTGGTATGGCCCGCAGGCAGAACTGGCGGTCGGCGCACGCGGTCCGCGCCGCTTGCGCCAATCCTTTCAATGGCGCTTTGAAGGCCGGCTGCCGGAAGGGCTTGTCTGCACCTTGCTGGTAAAGATCCCACGTCCCCTGGATGGGCCTGAGCCGTTGGCCGACGTGCTCAAGGCCGCGCCGCTCCAGGCTGCGGCGCAGCAGGAATTCGGCGCCCTGAAATTGACGGCGGAGTGCCCGGCGCTGCACGACGACGCGGTCTTTCTGCGGTTGAGGCCGCTGGGCTATCTGCCTCGCTTTAATGCCATCGTCACCGAGGCGCTCGCGGCACGTCCGTTGCCCCGCCTGCTGGGGCCGGGCCTGGCCTTCGGTCGGCGGGCGGCCTGGCAGGACCTGGCGTTGGTGGTGGGCCGGGCCGCCCGCTGGTTGGGCTTGTTCCACCAGCATCTGGGCGAAACCGAAGCTCGAGACGATTGGGCGCCTGCGTTTTGGGCCGAGGTAGAACGCGAGTGCGGCCTGCTGGAGCGCTACCTGGGTGCTCGAGGCGGCCTGGCGGCGTTGCGCGGCCGCTTTCGCGCGGTGTTGGCTGGGCTGGCAGGTCGGCCGCTGCCCGTGGCCTGGCTGCATGGCGACTTCAGTGCCGCCAATGTGTTGGTGGATCGCGACCAGCGCGTGGCCGTCATCGATATTGCCCGCCGCCGGCGCGGGCCGGTGTACGTTGACCTGGCCATGCTGTTGATCACGCTCACCAATCGCCGCACGCAGGTCATGAGTCATGGGGCCTGGTTGGCCTGGCCTTCCGTCCAGGCGCTGTGGGACACGGCGCTGCGGGCCTACTCAGTGGCCGGCGACTGCGATCCACAGTTGGTCTATCTCTTCGCCAGCCTGGCGACCCTCCACTTGTGGCGCGAGGACGAAGCGGTGTTGGCACGTGCCGCGGGCCTGGCGCGCCCGGTCGCCGCCTTGGGCGGCCGCATGATGCGCCGCTACCTGCGCGGGACGGTGGCGCGCTATCTGGAGCGGGCGACCGTTATGCCGACGGTGGGAAACGATCATGGTCACTGAGCCGTCCAACCGTCTGGCCACCGCTGCCATCCAGGGCACCCTCTGGCGCTTTGCGGCCTACTACGGCGGCAAGCTGTTGGTTTTCGGCAGCACGGTCATCCTGGCCCGCCTCTTGAGCCAGGACGACTTCGGCGTGGTCGCCTTCGCGGCCACGAGCATTGGCCTGCTCGATGTCTTTAGCGACTTAGGTCTGGGGCCAGCGCTCATTTACCACCGCGACGACCCCGTGGCCGCCGATACGGCTTTTTGGCTGGGCCTCCTGGCGGGCACGGTGCTGTTCGTGGCGACCTGGGTCGCCGCGCCGTGGGTTGGCGTGTTGTTTCAGGATGCCCGGGCGGTGCCCGTCACACGGGTGCTGGCGCTGACGTATCCGCTGAATGCGCTGCGGGATGTCCAGTTTGCCCTGCTGCGCAAGAACTTGAAATTTGGGCGCAAGTTCGTGCCCGATCTGACCCAGGCGCTCACGAAAGGCCTCATCTCAATTGGGTGCGCGCTGGCGGGCCTGGGGGCCTGGAGCTTGATTATCGGCCAACTGGCCGGCGTGGCGGCTTCCGTGGTCGCCAGTTGGTGGGTGCTGCCGTGGCGGCCGGCCTTCCGGGTGGCTCGCGACCAGGCCCGGGCCTTGCTAACCTATGGCCTGAAGTATCTCACGCTGGATCTGACGGCGCTGCTCTTGCTCAACGTCGACTACGTCCTGGTCGGCCGCTACCTGGGCGCGGCCACGCTCGGCGTCTACACACTCGCCTTTCGCATCCCCGAGCTGATCATCATGCAGCTGGGCGACGCGGTCAGCAGTGTGCTGTTCCCGGTCTACGCTCAGGTGCGCGCTGACCGGCATAAATTAGGGGAGGCCTTTCTCACCAGTGTGCGTTATTTGACACTGCTGACCGTACCCCTTGGGCTGGGGCTGGCGCTGGTGGCGCGGCCGCTTGTTTTGACGGTCTTCTCGCCGAAGTGGGCGGAGGCCAGCGAACCGCTGCGGGCGATTGCGCTGTACGCGCTCATGCTGTCACTGCCCTACACCGCGGGCAGCGTCTACAAGGCCCAGAACCAGGTGCTGGTGCTCACCCGGCTGGCGCTGCTGCGCGCGGTTTTGCTGGTGCCCGCCCTGCTGTGGGCGGTGATGGGGGCGCGCTCGCTGGTCGCGGTGGCGTGGGTGCAGTTCGCGGTGGCCACCCTGAGCACCGGCCTCAATCTGGTGGTGGCTTTGCGTTTGCTGCATTTGCCCTACCGCTCGTTGCTCCAGGCGCTGTGGCCCGCGGCCCTCGGCGGCGGGCTGATGACACTCGCGATGTTGGGCTGCCTGGCAATGGTCCGGCCGCTGGCGCCGCCCCTGCAGTTCGGCCTGGCGACGGCCACGGGCGCGCTGACGTATCTGGCGACGCAATGGTGGCTGCAGCGACCGGTGCTTTTGCAGGCCGGCCAGCAGCTGCGGGCGGCCTTGTCACGCTTATGAGCGACGGGATCGCCACTGCGCCACCGTCAGTCCTGCCACCCGCGGCCGGGGTCAGGCCGCGCCCGCTGCGGCTGGCGCAGGTAATCGATACCCTGCAGTGGGGTGGGGCGCAAAAGATGCAGTTGGTGCTGGCGCAGGCCATGAGCGGTGAGGCCGAAGTCACGCTCCTGGTCTTGCGGTCGGATGTGGACGCCACGCTGCGGGGCGAGCTGGAGCGGCTGCAGGTGCGGGTGCTCACGCTCAATTTCCGCCGGCTGGTCGACCCGGCCGGTCTATGGCGCCTGGTGCAGGTGCTGCGGCACCAGCCCTTCGACGTGGTCCACACGCACCTCACCTATGCCAACATTCTGGGGGTCGTGGCCGGCCGCATCGCGGGGCGCCCAGTGATTGCTTCGCTGCGCTCGGCGGGGGAAGACCTGCCAGACCGGCGACGGGCTATTCGGACCTTGGAGGCCTGGGTTTTGCGGTACGGCGCCTCACGCATTATGGCCAATGGGTATGCCGTGGCTGACTTCCGTCGGCCTGCTTTGGGGCAGCGTCCAATCGAGGTCATTCGCAACGCGGTGTCGCCGGGGACGGATCTGTCGGATGGCCAGCGCGCCGCCTTGCGCCGAGAATTGACCGGCGACGCCGCGCGTCCGCTGATGATCGCGGTCGGCCGCCTGACACCAGCCAAAGGTTTTGCGGATTTGTTAGACGCCCTGGTCCGTGTGCGCGGGCGGCATCCGGCCGCAGCGTTGGTCGTGGCCGGCGACGGACCACTGCGCGCGGCGTTAGAGGCTCAAGCGGCCTGGCTGGGGCTCGAGGGGAGCCTCTTCTTCCTGGGCAAGCGGGATGATGTGCCCCGCCTGCTGGCCGCGAGCGACATCTTCGTCAGTGCCTCGCACTGGGAAGGGCTGCCCAATGTCGTGCTGGAGGCCATGGCGGCCGGGTTGGCCGTCGTGGCCACGGCGGTCGGCGAGGTGCCCCTGCTGGTGACGCCCACCGTCGGCATCGTTGTGCCCGCTCAGGCGCCCAGGCAGTTGGCCCAGGCCATGGAAACGCTCCTGGAGGATCCGGGACGGCGCTACGCCATGGGGGCGGCCGGACGCGCCCTGGTGGCTCAGACGTATCACCTGGGGGTGTGGCGGGCACGCATGCTGGCGATGTATGAGGCGGTGCTCTCCACAGCTAGGCGGCGGCCGGAGGTCGTTGGGTGAACACGCCGGTCAGCGTTGGACCAGGTCAGGTGAGTTGGCAAGCAGCGGAGGCTAGGGCTGGCGCCGCAGCTGAGATGGGGCGGGTCGCCTACGTTGTCTCGCGCTTCCCGACCACTTCAGAGACCTTCATCCTGTACGAGATCTTGGAGATGGAAAAGCAAGGCGTCGCGGTCGAGCTCTTTTCGCTGGTCAGACACCCGCAAGCGGTCGACCACGCCGGCGCGCGGGCGCTCGACACGCGGGCGCACTACGGCCGCCTAGGGTCGTGGGCGGTGTGGCTGGCCCAACTGTACTGGCTGGTGCGCCGGCCGCACGCCTACCTGGCCACCTGGGGGCGCGCCCTATGGGAGAACCGGCGCTCACCCAAGCATCTGTCGCGCGCGCTGGTGGTGGTGCCCTTGGCCGCGGAGTGGGCGCGGCAAATGCAGTCGCTGCCTATCCGCCACCTGCACGCCCATTGGGCGACCCATACCGCGCTGGCGGCCTACGTCATCCACCGCCTGACGGGGCTGCCATACAGCTTTACCGCGCACGCCGACGATATTTACCTGGACCAGAGCATGCTGGCCGAAAAAATCGCGCGGGCCCGGTTCGTCGTGACGATCTCGGAGTACAACCGGCAGTTTTTGCGGCAGCGCTACGGAGCGGAGGCGACGGCCAAGGTGGAGGTGATTCACTGCGGGGTCGATCCAGTGGTCTTTACGCCGCCGTCCAGCCAGGCTCGGTCAGGGCCCTGGACCCTGGTCTGCGTCGGCCGGCTGCACGAAAAGAAGGGCCAGCAGTATCTCGTGCAGGCCTGCGCATGGCTGAAAGCCGAGGGCCTCGCCGTTCGATGTTGGCTGGTGGGGGATGGCGAAGATCAGGCGGCGTTGGTGAGCCTGATTGACAGGCTGGCGCTGAACCGCGAAGTCTTGCTGCTGGGGCCGCAACCGCGCCAGCGGATCGTAGAGCTGCTGGCGCAGGCCGATGTGGCCGTGCTGCCAAGCGTGACCACACAGCGCGGCCGCAAGGAAGGCATTGCCGTCGCGCTGATGGAGGCCCAAGCCATGGCCCTGCCAGTGGTTTCCACTTGGTCGTCGGGCACGCCCGAGCTGGTGATGGACGGCGTGACGGGCCTGCTCGTGCCCGAACGCGACGTCGCCGCGCTCGCGCGCGCGCTGCGGTCG
>CAYUYN010000124.1:0-9882 GCA_964449185.1 uncultured Anaerolineales bacterium
TTGGACGCGGCTGGTCGTGTTCTCAACAGGCCTCCTTCTCGACGGCGATTACTTTCCCGGCATCTCACCTACAGCCATTTCTTCCTCCAGAAGATAAAGCCGACCACGGCGGAAATGACGACGGACAAGCCGACCAAAACTGAAAAGGCGAACGGGTGCTCCCTGATCGGCAGCCCGACGTTCATCCCGTAGAAGGTGCCGATGATCTGGGGGATGATCAATACCACGGTGATTGAGGCCAGGAACTTCATCACCACGTTCAAGTTGTTTGAAATGATTGAGGCGAACGCGTCCATCGTCTGGCTGAGGATATCGCTCGCGATCTCGGCCATCAGCATGGCCTCGTGGTTTTCGGTCACCAGGTCGTCCAGCACGTCCTCGTCGTCGGCTTTTAGCCCTAGCAGCTCGACCCGCTGCAGCCGTTCTAGCATCAGTTCGTTCGTCTTCAACGCCGTGGTGAAGTAGACCAGGCTCTTCTGATAGCGCAGCAACTCAAGCACCTCGCGGTTCTGAAGCGCGTGCTGCAAGCGATCCTCCAACCGGTCAACAGCCTGGTTGATTTCACTCAGGTGGGCCAGATAGCATGTGGCAATGCCCCACAGAAAGTGCAGCACAAAGACGCGCGGATTGTGGGTGGAAAAGGCGCTCTTCCGCTCCTCGTCCAGGTTACGTAGTAGATCATGATCATGCTTGCAGATGGTGACGATCGCGTCATTCGTCAAAATGATGCCTAACGGCAGCGTCACGTAGGGGATGCGCGCCCCGTCGCCCTGGAAGTGCGGAATGCGAACCAGAATACAGAGCGCCCCGTCCGCTTTTTCCGCGCGCGGGATGCTTTCGGACGCCAGCGCCGTCAATACGAACTCCTTGGCCACATCGGCCGCCAAGCCCGCCTCTTCGGCCACCTTGCGCGCCTCTTCGACACTGGGATCAACTACGTCGATCCAGCAACCCTGGCTGGGGCGCTCAACGACTTCCAGGCCGGAGTCCGTGCTTTGGTAGATCTTAATCATGGGTTTTGAGGCGCATCATGTTCGCCATGTGAGCCACGGCGGTTCTGCAAGGCAGGTTGAGCGGATGACGGTTGGCCGGCTTGGGGGTGGACGGCTATTGAATCGCCGCCGCCGGCGCCATCCCACCACTTGCTCAGTCGCCCATGCGCGCGGCCGGGCATATCGCCGTAGTGCGAGATGTCGTTGAACAGCATCAGCCGCGCGCGGACGGTATCGCGGAAGTCGAGCACGTTGAGGCAGGCGGGGTGCTGGTCGAGCCGGTCGCGGTAGCCGCGGGCGTCGAAGCCGAGGAAACTGCTGAGGATGAGGCGGATGGTGGCTTTATGCGAGACCACCACCACGTTCTGGTCGGGGTGGCCCAGGACGATTTCGCGGATGATCGGCAGGGCGCGCGCCAGCACCATCAGGCCCGACTCGCCGCCCTCCGGCGCAAAGGTGAGCGGGTCCAGCTCCCAGGCGGCGTACTCGTCCTTGAACGCGGCTTCCACCTCGGCCCGGGTTCGCCCTTCCCAGCGGCCATGATGGATCTCGCGCAGGCCTTCGCGCAACTGCGGCGCCAGGCCAAACGGCCGCGCCAGGATGCTGGCCGTCTCCACCGTGCGCCGCATCGGGCTGGCATAGACCGCGGCGATGTCGTCATCCGACAGGCGCCGGGCCAGGGCGGCCACCTGCGCCCGGCCCTCGTCGGAAAGGTCGACATTCGTAGCGCCCGCAAAGCGGTCTTCGGCGCTCAGCGTCGTGGCGCCGTGGCGGATGAGGTAAAGGCGAGTCGTCATCCATGGCAGTAATTGGTAATTAGTAACGAGTAATTGGGCCGTCTCGGGAGACCCTTCAATTACAAATTACCAATTACGAATTACTCTTCTTTACCGCGTGCCCGCCAAACTGGTTGCGCATCGCCGCCAGCGCCTTGCTGGCAAACTCGCCGTTGCCGCGGCTGTAGAAGCGGTGGAAGAGCGACTGGGTAATGACCGGCGCGGGCACGTCCAGGTCGATGGCTTCCTGAATGGTCCAGCGGCCTTCACCGGAGTCGGACACGAAGCCCTGCAACTGCGCCAGCTCCGGGTCTTCGGCCAGCGCGGCGGCGGTCAGGTCCAGCAGCCACGAGCGGATGACGGTGCCGTAGCGCCAGGCCTCGGTGATCTGGGCCAAGTCGAACTCAAATTCCTTCTTGGCCTTCAGAATCTCGAGGCCTTCGGCAAACGACTGCATCATGCCGTACTCGATGCCGTTGTGCACCATCTTGGCGTAGTGGCCGGCGCCGCTGGGCCCCATGTGGCCCCAGCCCTGATCCGGCGCGGGGGCCAGGGTCTCCAGCACCGGGCGCAGCCGCTGCACGCCCTCGGGACTGCCGCCCACCATCATGCCATAGCCCACGCTGAGGCCCCACACCCCGCCGCTGACGCCGACATCCACAAAGTGAAAGCCGCGGTCGCGCGCCACGTTGGCCCGGCGCTGGGTGTCCTTGTAGTTGGCGTTGCCGCCATCCACCAGCAGGTCGCCCGGGGTCAGCGTATCCAGCAGGTGGTTGAAGGTGTCTTCGGTGGCGCGGCCGGCCGGCAGCATCATCCACACCGAGCGCGGCGCGGCCAGCCGGCCGGGCAGCTCATCCAGGCTGCGCGCCGCGTGCGCGTGGCCGGCGTGGGTCTCGGCCACAATCTGCTCGGCCGCTTCGGCCGAGCGGTTCCACAGCACCACGCGGTGCCCGCCGGCCAGCAGCCGGCGAGCCATGTTGCCGCCCATGCGGCCCAGGCCCAACATTGCAATGTCCATAGCGCCTCGTCTGGGGTTGATAGCGTGCGTTATTTCGGCCGGTACACGATCTCGACTTCATCCTGGTCGCCCAGGGCGTCTTGCAGCAGTTGCGCCAGGCGCGGGCTTAGGCCGTTGCCGCGCAGGTATTCCAGGGTCAGCCGGCTGATGGCGTAATCGTCATCGGTCAGGCTTTCTTCTTCCAGGTTGTCGCGCAGGAACTGCATCTCCTCCTCGGCGATTTCGCCCAAAGGGCTTCCATCGACTTTGCGCATAAGCTCATACATCGCGGGCCTCCTCGGCAGAGCGGTGGGTGGGGTGAATTAGGCGTCTTCTTGCAGCCGGGTCAGGGTCTCTTTGAGCGCCGGCAGCAGGCCCTGGTCTTCCGGCCAGTCGCTGGGCGCAAACAGCATGGTCATCTGGCCGGCGCGCCGGCCTTCGATGCGGGTGAGCAGGCCTTCCAACGCCGGGCGCGAGTCGGTAAAGCCCACCTGCCCAATGGCCTCGATGGCCGATTGGCGCAGGGCCGGCGGCAACGCGCGCTCGCCCGCCAGGCGCGCGAGCGTAGGCGAAGCATTGGGAATGCGCTCCCACAGCCGCACCAGGCTCTCGGGCCGCAGCACCACCACAGTCTCGCGGCCGGCGTGGTGCAGCTCCAGCAGGGCCTGCACCTGCGGCCGGTCGAACTTGCGTACGGCGCTGGTGACGGCCCCGCGCAGCTCGGGCGGGTAGCGATATTCGCGCCCGCGGATTTCGTAGTAGTCGGACAGGGCGTGGACGATCTCGGCCCGCAGCCACAGATCGGGCTCGTCCACCCGCGAGGCCAGCAGGTGCGGCGTCAGGGTCGAGCGGCGCCCGGCCTCCGAGCCGCTCAGGATGGCAAAGCCGCGCCGCCGCTCCTCCACGTGCGCCGAGACGAACATCTCGCCCGCCGTCCACGGATCCACCGCCGGCACCACGCGCGCGGGCACGCGCGCTGTGGGGAGGCCGGGCGAGGCGTGATAGCGGACGCGGGACCTGGGTCTAGGCATAAAAGTGTAATAGGGCAGCGGTCCTTCTCGCCACCACGCACAGCGGTTCAATCCGCTTCACGCTTGCGTCCGCCGGAAACATTCTCACCGTCTCTTGCTCCCTGGCCGCGTCCCATTGCGGCTGGCGGGTCGCCGCGCGCCGTTGCTGGGCGCGGTGGCCGCGCGCTTCTTGCTGGCGGCTTTCTTGGCCGATTTCTTCGCGCCGGCCTTCTTGGCGCTCTTCTTGGCCGGCGCCGCTGCTTTGATGACGTCCAGGGCGCGTCGCAGACCGGCCTCGATCTCGGTGCCCAGGTCCACCCGCACGGCGCGGCGCTGGTGGGTCAGCAGGGCCTGGTAGTCGCCCAGGGCCTGGGCGGCCTTGAGCACGCCAAAGGTGTACGGCTCTCCGGGCACCGGCAGGTCCACCGCATCGGCGGCGGTGAACTGAACGAAGACGCCATTGTTGGCGCCGCCCTTGTGGAGCTGGCCGGTGGAGTGCAGGAAGCGCGGCCCATAGCCCACGGTGGCGGCCACGCGGAACCGGTCGCGGATGGCGGCCTGCAGCTCGCGCAGCAGCTTCTCGCGGCGCGGCGTGCGGTGGAAATAAGCGGTGAGGGCTACGTAGTCGCCGCGCCGGGCCGACTTGAGGTGCCGCAGCAGCCGCACCGGGAAGTCGCGCGCGGCCGGGTCCAGCTTGCCGCCGCTGTCGGGCAGTTGGCCGCTGGCCGCTTGCTCACCGAGCAGGCGCACGGTGTTGTCCTTGGACTCCTGCACATTGGGCTGGTCAAAGGGGTCAATGCCCAGCGCCGCGCCGGCCGCGGCCGTGGCAATCTCCCAGCGCAGGAACTCCCCGCCCAGGTCGTAGGTATCCGTCAGGCGCAGGGTCACCACCGGGTGCCCGGCCGCGGCCAGGGCCGCCACGGCGGCGTCCTGCCGGCCGTCCAGCCGCAGGTGCACAAACAGCCGGTCGCGCCCGTAGACCTCCGGCGCGCCCAGGCGCTCGCCCTCGATGGGCACAATGCCCAGGCCTTCCTTGCCGGTGGACTCGGCCATGAGCTGCTCCACCCAATAGCCAAACGTCGCCAGCTTGTTGGACGAGAGCAGGGTCAGCTTGTCGCGCCCGGCGCGGGCCAGGGCCGCCATCAGGGCGCCCAAACGCACGCCGGGATTTTGATCCGTGGGAATGATGGGGCCGCAGGCCTGCGCCATGCGGTGCGCGCGCGCCAGCAGCTCGTCCACGTCCACCCCCAGCACCGCCGCCGGCACCAGGCCAAAGTACGACAGGGCCGAGTAGCGTCCGCCGATTTCGGGTGGGTTGCGGAAAATCTGGCGGAAGTGGTGGGCCTCGGCCGTGCGCTCCATGGCCGTGTCGGGGTCGGTGATGGCGATAAAGTTCTCGCCGGCGCCCGTGCCCTTCACCGCCCGCACCTTTTCCCAAAAATACTTGAACATGGCGTTGGGCTCGGTGGTGCCGCCCGACTTGGAAGCGATGATATACAGGGTCTTGGCCGGGTCACTCCGCGCCTCGGCGGCCAGTACCGCGGCTGGGTCGGTCGAGTCGAGCACACCCAGGTCCAGGGAGCCGGCGCGCACGCCAAAGGTCTCGCGCAGCACCTCCGGCGCCAGGGACGAGCCACCCATGCCGCACAGCAGCGCATGGGTCAGGCCGGCCTCCTTCAAGCCGGCCGCAAAGCCGGTCATCTCCGCCACCTTCGTGCGCATCAGGTCGATCACGTCCAGCCAGCCCAGGCGCGCCTTGATCTCGGCCTGGTGCAGGGGGTCATCGGCCTTCCACAGGGTGGAATCCTTGGCCCACAGCCGGCGCGCAAAGTCGGCCTTGGCCAGCTCGGCCAGCGCGGCCTCCACCCGCTTGTGGGCCTGGCCCGCGGGCAGGGCCACCTGCATACGGTCGCGCTGCAGCACGGCCTCGCGCCGCGCTTCGACCACCGCCATGAGCGAGTCAAACGACTTGGCAAAGGACTTGACGCCTTCGTCTTCGAGCTGGCCGGTCACCTCGGCCATGTGGATGCCAAGCTCCTCCAGTTGCTCGATGACCTGCGCCGCCTCGGTCATGCCCTGGTCGATGCGCACCTCGGGCCGGCCGTGGTCCTTATAGGCCACAATGGTGGCGGGCGGCATGGTGTCGACCGTGTCGGGACCGAGGAGGGCCTCGACGTAGTAAACATCCGGGTAGGCCGGGTTCTTGGTGGAGGTGGACGCCCACAGCGGCCGCTGGAGGCGCGCGCCGCGCCGGGCCAGCTTCGCGTAGCGCTCGTCGCCGAACTTGGCGCGGAAGCGGGCATAGGCCAGCTTGGCGTTAGCAATGCCGGCCTTGCCCTTAAGCGCGCCGACGATGTCGGTGTGGCCCCCGCCCTCGCGCGCCACGCGCTCGTCGAGGCGCTTATCCACCAGCGAGTCCACGCGGCTGACAAAGAAGCTGGCCACCGAGGCCACGTGGTCGATCTTCTTGCGGCCGGCGGCGCGCTTCTCCAGGCCGGCCAGGTAGGCCTCCATCACGGCCTCGTAGCGCTCCAGCGAAAAGATCAGGGTGACGTTGATGTTCAGCCCGTCCGCAATGCACTGCTCGATGGCGGGCACGCCGGCCTGAGTCGCCGGGATCTTGACCATCAGGTTCGGCCGGTCCACCGCCTTCCACAGGCGCTTGGCCTCCTGCACGGTGGCCTGGGTGTCCAGGGCAAAGGCGGGGGCCACTTCAATGCTGACGAAGCCGTCCGCGCCGCCCGTGCGCTTGAACACGGGCGCGAACACATCGGCGGCCGCGCGAATGTCTTCAATCGACAGTTGGTCGAAGATGGCCTCGGCGCTCTGGCCCTTGCGCGCCAGCTTTTCGATGGTGGCATCGTAGTCGGTGCTCTTGGCGATGGCCTGCTCGAAGATGGTGGGGTTGGAGGTGAGGCCGGTGATGTCACCGTCCTGCACCATCTTCTTGAGCGCGCCCGTGGTGAGCAGGTTGCGGCGGATGTTGTCGTGCCACGGCGACTGGCCGAGCTGCTGCATTACGACGAGGGGGTTGGTCATGACCACTGCCTTTCGTGTGAGCGGGATAACTGCGCGAACCGTGATGTGAGCAACGCTGAGGGGCTTACTTCTTCCCCTCCGCCTCCATCGCCTTGATCTTATTCAACCGCCGCACGTGCCGCTCCTCACCGGTGAACCGCGCGGCCAGGAACGCCCGCACCAGCTCGGGGATGAGCTCGGGCCCAATAATGCGCGCGCCCAGGCAGAGCACGTTCATGTCATCGTGCTCCACGCCCTGGTGGGCGGAATAGGTGTCGTGGCACACACCCCCGCGGATGCCCACCATCTTGTTGGCGGCCACGCAGGCCCCCACCCCGCTGCCGCACAGCAGCACCGCGCGCTCGGCCCGCCCCTGCTGGATGGCCTCGCCCACGGCGCGCGCGTAGTCCGGGTAATCCACCCGGGCGGTCGAGTGCGTGCCCAGGTCCACGATCTCGTGCCCGGCCGCGCGCACGGCCTCCAGCACCCTGTCCTTCAGCGGAAACCCCGCGTGATCAGTCGCAATCGCAATTTTCATAAGAGGGGATCAGGTATTTATTTTGCCACAGCCAGGGCCTTCTCCACCACATTCTCCACGGTGAAGCCAAACTCCTTGAACAGCCGCGCGGCGGGCGCGGAGCCGCCGTAGTGGTCGAGCGTCACCGTCGCGCCGCCATCGCCCACCCAGCGGTGCCACCCCTGCGACACGCCCGCTTCCACGGCCAGGCGGGCCGTGACGCCCGCCGGCAGCACGCTGGCGCGGTAGTCGGCGGGCTGCTCCTCGAACAGCTCCCAGCACGGCATCGACACCAGTCGCGCCTTGAGCCCGCGCTCGGCCAGCGCCTTCTCCGCGCCCACGATGAGCTGCACTTCCGAGCCGGTGGCCATCAGGATCACGTCGGGCTGCGTCACGCTCGGGTTGAGCACGTACGCGCCGCGCCGCAGGCCATCGGCCGGGGCCAGCTTGGAGCGGTCCAGGGTGGGCACCGCCTGGCGGGTGAGCGCCAACGCCGTGGGCCGGTGGCGGTTGGCAATGGCCACTTGCCAGGCCCAGGTGACCTCATTCGCGTCGGCCGGGCGGATAAAGAGCAGGTTGGGGATGGCGCGCAGGGCGGCGTAGTGCTCCACCGCCTGGTGGGTGGGGCCGTCCTCGCCCAGGCCGATGCTGTCGTGGGTGTAGACCCACACGCAGCCGGTCTCCATGATGGCCGAGAGGCGCACCGCGCCGCGCATGTAGTCCGAGAAGACCAGGAAGGTCGCGCCGTAGGGGATGAAACCGCCGTGCACCGCCAGGCCGTTGCAGATGCTGCCCATGCCGTGCTCGCGCACGCCAAAGTGCAGGTTGCGGCCCGCGTAGCCCCACGGTCCGCCAGAGGTGCCCTGGGCGCCCTCGGGCGAAACCAGCGCGCTCTGGAAGTCGCCCTCGCCCTTGAGCACGGTGAACGTGGACGGGTTCAGATCGGCCGAGCCGCCCATCAGCTCGGGCAGCGGCGCCTTGAGCGCCTGCATCACGGTCTCGGAGGCCTTGCGCGTGGCCAGGCCCTTGGGGTCGGCCGGGAAGGTGGGCAGGACTGCCTCCCAGCCACCGGGCAGGTCGCCCGCCAGGCGGCGCTGCAGATCGGCGGCCGGCTCGGGAAACGCTTCCTGGTAGGCGGCCAGCCGCTGCGTCCATTCAGCCTCGGCCTCCGCGCCGCGCTCCAGCGCCTGACGGAAGTTTTCCAGCGCCTCGCCGGGCAGGTGGAACATGCCCTCGGTCGGCCAGCCCAGGTTAGTCTTGGCGGCTTTCAGCTCATCCGGGCCCAGCGGGTTGCCGTGGACCTCGGACGTGTTCTGCTTATTGGGCGCGCCGTAGCCGATGATTGACCGCACCGCGATGAGCGACGGCCGCTCGGTGACGGCTTGCGCCTGACGCAGGGCGGTATCCAGGGCCACCAGGTCATTGCCGTCGCTGACGTGCTGCGTGTGCCAGCCGTAACCCTCAAAGCGCTGGCCCACGTCTTCGCTGAAGCTCAGCGAGGTGGTGCCCGCCAGCGAGATGTGGTTGTCATCGTAGAGCACGATGAGCTTGCCCAGGTGCAGGTGACCCGCCACCGAGCACGCTTCCGAAGCCACGCCTTCCATCATGTCACCGTCGGTGGCGATGACGTAGGTGTAGTGGTTGATAACTGCGTGACTGGGCCGGTTGTAGCGCGCGGCCAGGTGGGCCTCGGCGATGGCCATGCCCACCGCGTTGGAGATGCCCTGCCCCAGCGGGCCGGTGGTGGTCTCCACGCCCGGCGTGAGGTGGCTCTCGGGGTGGCCGGGCGTCAGGCTGCCCCACTGCCGGAAGTTCATCACCTCCTCCAGCGAGAGCGGGTAGCCGGTGAGATGCAGCAGCGAGTACAGCAGCATAGAGCCATGCCCGCCCGAAAGCACGAAGCGGTCACGGTCGGCCCATTTTGGGTTGGCAGGGTTGTGCTTGAGGAAACGGTTCCAGAGAACGTAGGCCATGGGCGCGGCGCCCATGGGCAAACCCGGATGGCCCGAGTTGGCTTTTTGCACCGCGTCCGCGGAGAGGAAGCGGATGGTATTGATGCTCAGGTTGTCAAGTTCGGTGGACGTCATAGGCGCTCCTAGAGAGGAACTACTCTGGGGTAGATAATAAACCAATTTGTGGGATAAGGAAATGAGCAGACCCGGTATATGGGGGTTTTCGTTTAGAACAGAGAATCTATCTTTGAGCGAGGCGAGTTCAGCCCCCTGCTCGGCTGGCTCCGCGAGAACGTCCACTGCCACGGCGCGCCGTATTTGCCCGCGGAGCTGGTCCAGATCGTAACCGGCAAGCCGCTCACCGCCGAAGCCTACCTGCGCTACCTCAAGGCCAAGTACACGGAAGTTTACGACCTGTAGGAGACGAACGCCGAAAATCCGCATTGTCGGAATGCGACGCTTGCGTCCGACTTCGCGCCAGCGTGCCTTTCGGAGTGCACAGTCTCCGACTTTGCGCCGGCGCGCTTTTCGCGCCGGAATCCCGACCAATACTATCGCACTGTCGCTCCGACAGACCAGACCTCCGAGGTCTCCAAGCACCCTTGGGTGCCGACCTCGGA
>CAYUYN010000125.1:0-1739 GCA_964449185.1 uncultured Anaerolineales bacterium
GGCGCGCGCGGCGCAGGCCGAGCCGGTGGCCGGGCCGGATACGCAGGTGCTGGCCCTCTCGCCCGCGGCCCTGCACGAGCTGTGCGAGCGTTACCCGCGGCTGGGGGTGAAGCTGTATCGCAACCTGGCCGCGCATTGGGCGTAAATGACCGGGAATTCACAGGGAGCAATACCATGAGCGAACAGGAGCGTCGCGCGCGGCGGCGCGAATCACGCCGAGCCGGCTACGAGGCCGCGCCCAAGCTGGGCGTCAAGCCGCTGTTGAGCAAGCTGCCCCTGACCGAGATCCTGTCGGAGGCGGGCGTCGAAATGATCCACCACGCCTCCATGCGCATGATCAAGGATATTGGCCTCCTTATCCTTGATTACCCGGCCGCCCGCGAGACCTTTGCCGCCCATGGCGCCAAGGTGGAGGGCGACCTGGTACGGCTGGACGAAGAAACCCTGCTGCACTTCGTCAAGCAGGCGCCGCCCACGTTTACCCAGTTGGCGCGCAACCCGGCCAACCACCTGGAGTTTGGCGGGCGCAACATGATCTTTGCGCCGGTCTACGGGCCGCCCTTCGTGGGCAGCCTGGACCATGGCCGGCGCCGCGCCACCCTGGCCGACTTCCACAACTTCGCCAAGCTCACCTACATGGCCGAGCACCTGCACCACGCCGGCGGCACCCTGGTGGAGCCGAACGATATTGACGTGCGTGAGCGCCACCTGGACATGCTGCTGGCGCACATCCAGCTCAACGACAAGGCCTTTATGGGCAGCGTCACCCACGCCGACAATGCCCGCGACACCGTCACCATGTCCGAGATCCTGTTCGGCGCGGAGGCCATTCGCGCCAACCCGGCCACGATCTCGCTCATCAATGCCTCCAGCCCGCTGCGCTTCGACGACCGCATGTTTGGCGCGCTGGAAGTCTACGCCCGCGCCGGCCAGGCCGTGCTGGTCACGCCCTTCCTCATTGCGGGGGCCATGTCGCCCACCACCATGGCCGCCACCCTGGCCCAGCAGAACGCCGAGGCCCTGTTCGGCATCTGCTATGCGCAGATGCTCAACCCGGGTGTGCCGTGCGTATACGGTTCGTTCCTGGCCAACATCGATATGAAGAGCGGCGCGCCCTGCTTCGGCACGCCCGAGAATGCCATGGCGCTCTATGCCGGCGCGCAGATGGCCCGGCACTACCACCTGCCCTATCGCTCGGGCGGCACCTTCACCGCCTCGCGCATCCCCGACGCGCAGGCCGGCTACGAAGCCTCCGCCACCATGTGGCCCACCGTGCAGGCCGGCACCAACTTTGTGCTGCACGCGGCCGGCTGGCTGGAAGGCGGGCTGATTGCCGGCTACGAAAAGTTCATCCTGGACCTGGAAATCTGCGGCATGATGGCCCGCCTGGTGAACGGCGTGCCCCTGACCGAAGAAGACTTTGCCTGGGACGCTTACGAGGAGGTCGGCCCTGGCAACCACTTCCTCGGCGCGCAGCACACCATGCGCCACTACGACACGGCCTTCTATCAACACAAAGTCTTCAACATGGACAACTACGAAAAGTGGGAGGAAGAGGGCCAGCCCGACCCCATCCAGCGTGCCAACGTCATCTGGAAACGCATGCTCAAGGAATACGAGGCCCCACCGCTTGACCCCGCCATCGCCGAGGAGCTGAATGCCTTTGCGACGCAGCGGCGAGGCGAGTTGAGGGAGCGTAGGCCGCGGACGGAGTGGAAGCGGTAAGCAGTGGTCAGTGG
>CAYUYN010000125.1:1839-9735 GCA_964449185.1 uncultured Anaerolineales bacterium
CAGTGGTCAGTGGGAAGAGTGTAAAGCGTAGTGACGACTTCAGTCGTTGCCTTCTCGTGGCAGAAGAGAGAACGACTGAAGTCGTCACTACGGGTCAAACGTCTGTCGTCCATCGCGCAAAGCGGTCGTCTGTCGTCCATTATCCCCTCCCGCCTCCATGCTAACCCTGCGCCAGGCGCTGCAACTTCCCTGCTTCGCGAAAGCCCGCTTCGCCGCCGGTGAAGCCGGGCTGGACCAGGTGGTGCGGCGGGTGCACGTGGTGGACATCCCCGATGCGCGCTACACCTGGGGCCGTGGGACACTGCTGCTGACGGCGGGCTATGGCCTCAAGGACAGCCCCGAGCGGCAGGCAGCGCTGATCCCGACCCTGGTCAAGAATGGCCTGGTGGGGATGGTGCTCTCCACCGGGTTGTACTTCGAGCGCACGCCCGAGGTCATCCGCGCGGCGGCCGAAGCGCACGGCTTCCCCGTCATCGAGGTGCCCCCGGAGGTGGAGTTCATCGCCATCTCCGAGCGGCTGTACGCCGAAATCGTCAACGAACAACTGGCCCTGCGCGAGCGCGCCGACGACATCCACCGGCGGCTGACGCGCCTGGTGCTGGAGGGCGGCCGCCTCTCAGACCTGGCCGAGACCCTGGCAAGCTTCCTGGAGCGCTCGGTGCTGCTCGAAAGCTCGGCTTTCGAAGTGTTGGCCACGGCCCAGCACGGCCCGGTGGACGAGTCCCGCCGCCGGGCGGTGGAGGCCGGCCGCACCGCGCCCGACCGAGCGCTGCGGCTGCTCAAGCACGGCATTTACGCCGAGCTGCAGCAGAAGCTGCGGCCAGTGCGCATGGCGGCCCTGCCCGACCTGGGCATGACCATGGAGCGGGTCGTCGCGCCGGTGGTCGTCGGCCGGGAGATTTACGGCTACATCTGGATCGTGGCCGGGGACCATCCTCTGGCCGAGCTGGACGAGCTCGCCATCGACCACGCGGCCACGGTGGCGGCGCTGGTCATGCTCAAGGAGCAGGCCGTGCGCGAGGCCCAGCACGCCGTGCGCGGCGACTTCCTCACGCAGATGCTGGGCGCTGCCGTTGAGCCCGACAGCTACACGCTCGAACGCGCCCACCTGGTGGGCTACCAGTTCGATCATCCGCACCAGGCTCTGTTTGTCATGGGCCAGCCGGCAGCGGGAGGGGGTCCCGACCAATTGACCAGCCGGGTGGACAACTGGCTGCGCACTACGGGCGAATGGGGCCTGGTCGTCGCGCGTGAGCACGGCACGGCCATGATTGTGGAAGCCAAGGCCAACACCACCGGGCAGGCCCTGGCCGACCGGCTGGTGGCCGACTTGAGCCACCCGGTACAACCGCTGGTGGCGGGCGTGGGCCAGGTACAGGCCGACGACCGCTCGCTGCGGCGGACGCACGAGGAAGCGCTAGAAGCGGCCGATATTGGCCAGCGCCTTGGCCCCGGCCCGCGGGTGGTATGCTTTTGGGACCTGGGCCTGCTCGATTGGCTGTACCGCTTGCCCCCGGAGGCCCTGCCGGCCAATGCCTATCTGGCCAAGGTGCGGGTCCTGGCCGAGCACGACCGCCGCTCGAATACCGACCTGGTGCGCACCCTGGACGCCTACCTGCGCTTTGGCGGCGCACTCGCCGAGGCGGCCGCGGCCATCAACATCCACCGCAACACCCTGCTTTATCGGTTGGGCCGCGTGGAAAAGATCACCGGCGCCGACCTGAAGGACGTCAACCAGCGCTTGAATTTTTACGTGGCGCTGCAAGCGCATTTGCTCAAGCTGTAAACAAGGGAGACGTGGGTGTGCTCGCGCCATGTCGGGCGCAAGCACACCCACATACTTCTCCTCTTGACCAAAGTTTGTGCGTCCGGCACAATTGCAAGCCACAAACGTTGTGGATCCATCCCTAGTGGCTTTATCGGCCGTAATCTATAATCCGGCCAGGCAGACGTAACATTAGTGTTGAAAGAAATAATGGCTGAATCTGTTGAAACCGTGCTCAATTCCAGGCCAGCGCCCACCCGGCACGTGGTGACGCTCCAGGCGCTCCACGGGGCGCCTGGCCGCGTGGCCGACCTATTGGCGCGGCTGCCGGCCGAAGGCCAGGCATGGCAACCCGCGCCCGACACCTGGAGCGCCCACATGCTGGTGGCCCACCTGGCCGGCGGCGAAGGCCCTTTCCTCAACCGGCTCCAGCGCGTGCTGGCCGAGGCGAACCCGTATCTGCCCTATTTCGGCCCGGATGTGGCCCGGCCCGACGCGCCCGGCACCCTGGATGAGCTGCTCGAGCAGTTCCGCGCCGAGCGCCACCTGTTGGTGCGGCTGCTGGTGGGACTGGCGCCCGAGGAGTGGGACCGGCCGGCCGTGCACGAGACCATGGGGCCGACCACCCTGGCGCGGCAAGCGCAGAACATCGCCCACCACGACGCCGACCACCTGGAGCAGCTGGCGGAGATGGCTCGGGCCTGGGAGCAGACGGCGCATGGCTGAGGCCAACACCGAGCGGTGCCAGTTGGCCCTCATGCCCTCCGGGCGGCGGGGACAGGTGGCCCGCGGCACGACCTTGCTGGACGCGGCGCGGCAGTTGGGCGTCGAGATCGAGTCGATCTGCGGCGGCCGGCAAACCTGCGGCAAGTGCCAGATCGTGGTCGAAGAGGGACACTTCGCCAAGCACGCGCTGACCTCTTCCGCCGAGCACCTGTCCGCGGTGGCCGAGCGCGAGGCCGAGTACATTCAGGAGCACGGCCTGGGCAGCCGCCGCCTGGCCTGCGCGGCTGAGGTGCAGGGCGACCTGCTCATCCTCGTGCCCGAAGAGAGCCAGGCGCGCAAACAGATCATCGCCAAGGCCGCCACCGACCGCGTGATCGAGGTGCGGCCGACCGTGCGCCAGGTATATGTGGAGCTCGAAGCCGCCACCCTGACCTCGCACGGCGGGGACGCGGAGCGCCTGCAGCAGGCGCTGGCCGACCAGTGGCAGCTCCAACCGGTGACCTTCGACCCGCTGGTGCTGCCCACCATCCAGCCGGCCCTGGCCGACCGCCGCGCGCAACTGGCCGGTGAGCGGCTGGGCGCGACCCTGACCCTTTGGCAAGACTCGGAAGTCCTGCGGGTGCAGCCCGGCTATGCCGAGGGTGTCTACGGCTTGGCCGTTGACGTGGGCTCGACCACGGTGGTGATGCACCTGTGCGACCTGCGCACCGGCGCACTGCTGGCCACCGAGGCCATGATGAACCCGCAGGTGCGCTACGGTGAAGACCTGATGAGTCGCGTAAGCTACGGCATGCGCGACCCGCAGGGCGTGGCCCGGCTGCACCGGTCGATTATTGGCGCGCTCAACGACCTGGCGCGCCGCGCCGCCGCGACGGCCGGCCTGGTGACCGAAGACATTTTTGAGATCGTGCTCGTCGGCAATACGGTCATGCACCACCTGCTCCTGGGCATCGACCCGGTGAGCCTGGGCGGCGCGCCCTTCGCGCTGGCCGTGGCCCAGGCGCTGGACCTGAAGGCGCGCGACCTCGGCCTCAAGCTCCATCCCGCCGCGCACGTGCACGTCCTGCCGTGCATTGCCGGGCACGTGGGCGCCGACAACGTGGCCGTGCAGCTGGCCGAGGCGCCCCACAAGCAGGACGAGCTGGTGCTGGTGGTGGACGTGGGCACCAACGCCGAGATCGTGCTGGGCAGCCGCGAGCGCGTGGTGTGCGCCTCCAGCCCCACCGGGCCGGCCTTTGAGGGCGCGCAGATCACGCACGGCCAGCGCGCCGCGCCCGGGGCCATCGAGCGCGTGCGCATCGACCCCGACACCCTGGAGCCGCGTTTCAGGGTCATTGGACATGAAGAGTGGCTAAACCCCGGCGAGGTCCCGCCCGATCAGGTACGCGCCACCGGCATCTGCGGCAGCGGCATCATCGAGGCCGTGGTGGAAATGTTCCTATCGGGTATCATCGACCGCGACGGCCGCTTCGACGAGAACGCGCCCGAGCGCTCACCACGCGTGCGCTTTAACGGGCGCAGCGGCGAGTACGTGCTGGCCGACGCCGACCAGACGGCCACCGGCGCGCCGATCGTCGTGACCCAGAACGACGTGCGCGCCATCCAGTTGGCCAAGGGCGCGCTGTACGCCGGCATCAAGCTGCTCATGGAGCACCTGGGCCCCGTCACGATCAGCCGCATCGTGCTGGCCGGCGCCTTTGGCACTTATATTGATCCGCGGCACGCCATGATTCTGGGGATGATCCCCGACTGCGATCTCAGCCGGGTGACGGCCGTGGGGAATGCGGCGGGCGACGGCGCCCGCATGGCCCTGCTCGACCGGGAGCAGCGGCGGGAGGCGGCCCGCCTGGCACAGTGGGTGGAGCACGTGCAGACGGCTGTCGCCGCGAATTTTCAGGCCGAGTTTGTCGGCGCCATGGCCATGCCGCACGCCACCGACCCCTTTCCGCATTTGGAAGGGCAACTACCCCAGCGCGCCACCGGCCAGGCGGCCCGCGGCAGCCAGCGCCGCCGGGCCATGCAGGCAGAAAGGAAGCAGACATGAGTGATGCGGTTGACCTCACCCAGCTCCCCGAAGACGAGCTGATCCAACAGACCCACGACGACCTGTACGACGGCATGGCCCAAGCGGTGGAGGCCGAGGTGCACGAGTTCTTGCGCCGCGGCTGGACCCCCTACGAGGCGCTCACGCGCGGGCTGGTGGGCGGCATGGACATCGTGGGCATCGACTTCCGCGATGGCATTCTTTTTGTGCCGGAAGTGCTCATGGCCGCCAAGGCCATGAAGGCCGGCATGGCCATCCTGCGTCCGCTGCTGGCCGAGACCGGCGCGCCGGAGATCGGCACCATGGTCATCGGCACGGTCAAGGGCGACATTCACGACATCGGCAAGAACCTGGTGGCCATGATGATGGAAGGCGCCGGGTTCAAGGTCGTCAACCTGGGCATCAACAACGATGCCGAAAAGTTTATGGCCGCCATCCGCGAGCACAAGGCTGACATCGTGGGCATGAGCGCGCTGCTGACCACGACCATGCCCTACATGGAAGTGGTCATCAAGGCCCTCAAGGAAAACGGTCTGCGCGACAAGGTTTTGGTCTTGGTGGGCGGCGCGCCCCTGAACGCTGCCTTTGCCGAAGAGATCGAAGCCGACGCTTACTGCCGCGATGCGGCCGTGGCCGTGGACACCGCCAAGAAGCTGATCGCGATCCGGCGCAACGGCAGCACGCGCGTCTAGGCGCCCCACGAAACGCCCCAAGGAAAGGGAGGCCAGCATGGCTCAGACCTGGAACAACTTACTCGCGCAGCCCGGCCCGATTATTGCGGACGGCGCCATGGGCACCATGCTCTTCGAAGTCGGCCTGCAGTTCGGCGACCCGCCCGAGGTGTGGAACGTGACCCACCCGGACGTCATCCGCGGCATCCAGCGCGCCTATCTGGAAGCCGGCTCGCAGATCCTGCTCACCAACACCTTTGGCGGCAGCCGCTTCCGGCTGGGGATGCACAACCTGCAGGCGCGCGTGCCCGAGCTGAACCGCACGGCCGCCATCCTGCTGCGGGCCGAGGTGGACGCGGCCGGTGGGCACGCCCTGGTGGCGGGTGACATTGGCCCCAGCGGCGAGATCTTCTCGCCTCTCGGCACCCTGGAATTTGACGACGCCGTGGATGGCTTTGCCGAGCAGGCCGGCGCCCTCATCGGCGGCGGCGTGGACATCATCTGGATCGAAACCATGTCGGCGCTGGAGGAAGTGGAAGCCGCCGTCAAGGGCGTGCGGCGCGTCTCAGCCGATATTCCCATCATCACCACCATGACCTTCGACACGCACGGCCGCACCATGATGGGCATCACCCCCGAGCAGGCCGTCAAGGCCCTGCTGGGCATGGGCGCCGCCGCCGTGGGCGGCAACTGCGGCAACGGCCCCGACGAGCTGCTGGCGGTAATCCAAAAGATGCACGCCGTGGCGCCCGAGGCGGTGCTGGTCTCCAAGTCCAATGCCGGCATTCCCGAGCTCATCCAGCGCAAGACGGTCTACCGGGCCAGCCCCGAGGTCATGGCCGGCTATGCCCAGCAGGTGCGGGCGGCCGGCGCTCGCATTATCGGCGGCTGTTGCGGCAACACCCCGGCCCACATCACGGCCATGGTGGGCGCGCTCCAGCACGAGCACGCCCACCACAACCATGCCTGAGGACCGGGCCAGTCACCGGAGCGAGAAGCCTCTATGACCACCTACCAGGTCGTTTATTGGCGCAGCATCCCAGCGCAGGTAAAGGTGGGCAGCGGCCGCAATCGCGTGGCGCGCCAGCTGAGCCTGCGCTTCCAAGAGGCCATCGACCGCGCCGCCATGCGCTCGGGCCTGTTCAATACCGACGACTACCTGGCCGAGTGGCGCTCGGGCGCGGCCGAGGAACGCGAAGGCGCCCCCGAAGCGGTGGCCGACGCCGTGGCAGCCGAGCTGGAGGACGCCTACAGCGCCCAGCGGTTGGAAGCCCTGGCCATAAACGGGGGCGCCGAGGCGTGAGAGCCCTGCAGCAGTACCCGCACGCGCTGGAGGTGGCGTACGCGGCCACCGAGAAGCTGCTGCGGCCCTTCCGGCGCTGGCTGAAGCCCGGCACGCTGGTCGAGCGCGTCTTCGTAAACGTCGAGCGCGCCAGCAAGGGCGCCATCTTCGACTGCCGCATGTGCGGCCAGTGCGTGCTGCACAGCACGGGCATGACCTGCCCCATGACCTGCCCCAAGAACCTGCGCAACGGCCCGTGCGGCGGCGTGCGCGCCAACGGCCACTGCGAGGTCATCCCCAGCATGCGCTGCGTGTGGGTGGAGGCCTTTGAACGGTCTGGGCAGATGCCCGACTATGGCCGCGATATTCACAACGTGGTGGCGCCGCTCAACCAGCGCCTGCAGGGCACGTCGGCCTGGATCAACGACTTCACCGGCGTCGCGCAGACCGCGCCGGCCGGCTGGGCCGTGTGGCTGGAAAGCGGCCCGACTACCACCACGACCACGACACACGGCGCGAGGAGCGCCTAGCATGGAAACCGTCATCACCTCCCCAACCCAGACCGTCCGCATCGGCCCCGACCATCCCTTCGTCATTATTGGCGAGCGTATCAATCCCACCGGCCGCAAGAAGCTGGCGGCCGAGATGGCGGCCTGGAACTTCGACCGCGTGCGGGCGGATGCCATCGCCCAGGTGGAGGCCGGCGCGCAGATGCTGGACGTGAACGCCGGCATCCCGCTGGCCGACGAGCCCGCCATCCTGGCCGAGGCCATCCGCGTGGTGCAGTCGGCGGTCGAGGTTCCGTTGTGTATTGATTCGTCCATGGTGGCGGCGCTGGAGGCCGGGCTGGCCGCTTACAAAGGCAAGCCCCTGGTGAACTCGGTGACCGGCGAAGAGGAACGGCTGGAAGTGGTGCTGCCCCTGGTGGCGCGGTACAAAGCTGCGGTCATCGGCATTTCCAATGACGAGACCGGCATCTCGGAAGACCCGCATGAGCGCTTCCTCATCGCCAAGAAGATCGTGGAGCGCGCCGAGAGCTTTGGCATCCCGCGCGAGGACGTGCTGATCGACCCGTTGGCCATGCCCATCGGCGCGGTGCGCTATGCCGGCGTGGCGCTCTTCACGCTGGTGCGGCGCCTGCGCGAGGACCTGGGCGTCAACGCCGTCTGCGGCGCCTCCAACATTTCCTTTGGCCTGCCCGACCGCCCCACCCTGAACGCGGCCTTCCTGGCCATGGCCGTCGCGGCCGGCATGAACTGCGCCATCACCAACGCCCTGGAGCCCGAGATCCGCAAGAGCCTGCTGGCCGCGGACATGATGATGGGCCACGACGAGAACTGCGCGGCCTGGCTGAGCGCGCACCGCACCGCCGAACTGGGCGGTGACGCGGCCGGCGCCGAGCGCGCGG
>CAYUYN010000126.1:0-9711 GCA_964449185.1 uncultured Anaerolineales bacterium
TCCCCGCGGCTGCGAGCGCTGTTCGCGGCGCTGTTCCTGCTCTTCGCCGGCTGGATCATGGCGATGACGTACGTGCCGCTGGTGGTCAAGCAGCTCTACCGCGGCCAGGACCTGGGCGCGGCGGTGGGGCTGGTGCTGGGAGCCGGCGGGCTGCTGGCCATTGTGCTGGGGCCGTGGCTGGGGGCGCTCGGCGACCGCTACGGGCACTGGCGGGTGCTGCTGATCGGCGCGGGGGTGGCCGTGGCGCTGTGGCCGCTGCCGGCCCTGGCGCCCAACCTGCTGGTCTTTGGCGCGTTGTGGGCACTGGTGAACGGGCTGACCTCCGGGCTGTTCGCGATGTCGTTCAGCCTGGTGTCGCTGTCGGCCCGGCCCGAAGTGCGCGGGCGGGTGATGACGTTTGCCTTTCTGCCGGTAAACGTCGGCTCGTTTATCGGCCCGGCCATCGGCGCGGTGATCACGCGCGGGACCCTCTTCGCGGTGTTCCCAGCGGGGGCGGTGCTGACGCTGTTGGGCATTGGGGTGCTGCTGCTGGCGAAGCGGATGGGGGGAGAAGACGCAGCTGATAATTCGTAATTGGTAGTTGGCAAGCAAGAAAGCGTGGCGTTGGCGGTGCGGCGGGCAATGACCCGCCGCACCGCCAACGCCACGTACTTTTTATTGGCTAGCCGGGCATCACGTGGCTCAACGCCACCGCAATTTCGCCGGCGACGCGGGCATTATTCTCCAGCAGCGCCAGGTTGGCGGCCAGGCCCTGGCCGCGGGTGAGCTCGTTGACGCGGCGGAGGAGGAAGGGGGTGGCTGCCTTGCCGCGGATGCCCTGAGCGGCGGCATCGCGCAGGGCCTGCTGGATGGCGCCTTCCATCTCGGCGGCGGGTTGGGCGGCCTCGGCGGGGCAGGGCACGCAGAACAGCGCGCCGCCGGTCAAATCCAGGTCCCACAGGGTCTTGAGCAGCGCCGCGGCCTCCGCCGGGGTATCGGTGCGCGCCTCCAGCTTCAGCCCACTCGCGCGCGAATAGAAGGCCGGGAACTCGTCGGTGCCGTAGCCCACCACCGGCACGCCGTGCGTTTCCAGCCACTCGAGCGTGGCGGGCAGGTCCAGGATGGCCTTGGCCCCGGCGCAGACCACGGCCACCGGGCTGCGGGCCAGCTCGGGCAGGTCGGCCGAAACATCCAGCGGGGGCAGCGGCTCCCCGGGCGCGGCCACCTGGCGGTGGACCCCGCCAATGCCGCCCGTGGCGAAGACGCGGATGCCGGCCCAGGCCGCGACGACCAGGGTGCCGGCCACGGTGGTGGCGCCGTCGCGTTTCTGGGCCACGGCCACGGCGAAGTCGCGGCGGCTGATCTTCCATACGCCGGTGGCGCGGGCCAGGTGCTCCAGCTCGACGGCGGTCAACCCAACCTTGACCTCCCCCTGGAGGATGGCGATGGTGGCGGGCGTGGCGCCGGTGGCGCGCACGGCGGCCTCCATGCGCTGGGCCAGCTCCAGGTTAGCGGGCCAGGGCAGGCCGTGGCTGATGACGGTGGACTCGAGGGCGACGATGGGGCGCCGGGCGAGTAGGGCGGCGGTGACGGCAGAGTTTAGAGACGGAAGGGGGTAGGGCATGCGGGTCGTGGGGCGGTGCGCTGGTTCGGGTGAAACCCGGAACTGCGCACCGCCCCAATCCTTTATTCAGGCGGCGGGAGGACCTTAGGACCGAGGTCGGTTGGGTTGAGCAGGGCGTTGGGCGTGGTGAGCCCGTCGAGGAAGGACTGGGCGGTGAGCCAGGGCTGCAGGCGCTCTTCGCCGGGGCGCAGGCGGACGCCGGTGACGTACTCGACCAGGCGGTTGGTGAGCAGCTCGTCCATGGGCACGCCGCTGCTGCGGGCCTGGCCGAGGTCGGTGGTAAGGGCCAGGATCAGGTCACACTCGGCCTGGGCGCGAGCCGTGTCGCTGAGCCAGCGGGCGTAGGCGCGGGCATCGGCCAGCTCGTCCTGGTCGCGGGCAGCGTGCACCGACTTCCAGGTGTCGATGAGCTGCTGGTGGATCTTGTCGTGGCCGGTGGGGTCGCCGTCGCCCTTGAGGTCGGGGTCGACATCCGGGTCGGGGCGCAGGTGACCGACGCTCACCCAGATGATTTCGGCGCCCATGTCGGCGAATTTCTGGCGCGTTTCCTTGGACTGGAAGAGGTCGTGCAGGGCCTGGCGGTACGGCGGCGGCGCGGGGCTCTCGGGCTCCTGGCCGTCGCGCGGCGGCGGGATCAGCTCGTCCATGCGGCGGCGGGCGATCCAGTGGGTGAGGGTGCTCTTGACGGCGCCAAGGACCATGTCGGGCCACTCTTCCAGGCCGCGCGGGCTGACCTTGCGGTTGTAGGCGGCGCGGCGGATGGCCTGGACCATCACCGGGTAGGGGTTGGCCTCGGTGCGCACCTCGCGGGCGCGGATGCGGCAGCGCACGCGGATCTCGGTGAGGACGATGGGCACGCCGTCCTTGGTGACCATCTTGACGTCGCTGCGGATGCGCTCGATCTCGCGCAGGTCGAAGGCCTCGCGCAGGGTCTCGAAGCGGCGGATGAAGTGGGTGCCCGCGCCCAATACGGACGAGGGGCCCACGACGCGCTCGAAGATGGCGGCGTTGCCGATCTTGATGTCTACCCAGCCGGGGCCGCCGACCTTGAGCATGGGGTTGCTCTCGGGGCGGTCGACGTGGGCGCGGCCCTCATTGATGGTCATGCGCGGGTAGTCGCCGCCGAAGAGGGTGGTGGTGAGGTACTTGAAGGCGAGCTGGAAGCTGGGCAGCTCGAGCAGGTCGCGCAGGTAGCTGGCGCCGCAGACCAGGGCCATAACAATGCCGAGCACGGGCGGCAGGACGTGGCGCAGGGTCTGGCGGGTGAAGAACGAGCCGAAGATGTCGAGCAGGGCCAGCATGGCCGGCGGAAAGGACTCGCGCGGGCCGACGAATGACAGCAGGTAGTCGAGCAGGGGCAGGGAGGTGATCGGCTCGAACAGCCGGCTGATGAAGACGAAGAGCACGACCAAGACCATTGAGACGGTGAAGCGCACCTGCCCCCACTGGTGGTCGCCTTCGATGAAGTGCAGCAGGTAATACTCCACCTGCTGCCGGAGGCGGGCCAGGGGGCCGGGGGACCTGGGCCCGGCGGCGTCGTTGGAACCGTTGGTGCGGGCGCCGTTCATTTGAGGCCGTCTCCCAGGGTGTCGAGCGTGCGCAGGGTGTCGGCCGGCAGGCGCTGGCGGGTGCGCGGGTCGCGCGCGGCGCGCTGGAGGGCCTTGAGCAGCATCAGCGAGAGGGCGCGGCGGGCGACCGGGTCGTCGGTGGCACCCATGAGCGATTGGACGTCCTTGAAGATGGCCTGCTGCGCCTGGGTCTGCCAGCGGCTCTCGGTGCGGATGGCGTGGGTCTGCGCAGCGGCTTCCTGCTGGATGGCGGCTTTCTTCCAGCGCGCCTGCCAGGAACGCACGCGCTGGTTGAGCACCTCGCGCGGGAGCTTGAGGTCGGCGATGCCCACACTGTATATGATCAGGCCGCGCTCGCGCAGCACAGGGGCTTCCTTGACGGCGCGGTTGACGCGGCCCTGAAAATCGGCGAAGGGGTAGACGCCGGGCTTGGTGGGCGGGAAGAGGTCATCCAGGCGGCACTCGGACAGCACGTCGCGGAAGCGCTCGGCAGCCACCACCAGGGGCAGGTCGGTCCACTGGACGGGCTGCTGATCGCCCTGGGCCACGCCGTAAACGGCGCGGAAGGCGCTGCTGGGGTGGAAGGGATAGGCGGGCAGGTTGCGCTCGACGCGCTCGGAGGGCTGGGCGGCCGTGGGGCTGGCCGGGCCGCGCCGATCGGGGTCGGGATCCAGGCCAAAGGTGACGCTGACGTAGGCGCTGCACTCGATGCCGTCGCGGGTGAGGGCCTCGACCTGCATGCCGCGCGACTGGCGGCGCAGATCGAGCGTGGCGACGATGCGCTCCCCGGGCCGGATAAAGACGATGCCGGGACCGGCGGCACGCACCAAGTCGGGACCGTGCTGGCTGGGCCGCGGGGTGCGCGAGCGCCCGCCCTCTTTGGATTCGGCGGACGGATGCCACCAGCGGTGGGCGGCGGCCACTTCCAACACCAAGGCGCTGACGGGGTCAATGAGAGCCACACCGTTGCCGTAGCGGCGCATTTCTTCGCTGCCGCCGATGAGCTGGCCGTCCTTGACGAAGAGGATGGGCCCGGCGCCGCCGGTGACGAAGGTCATGAGGTGGTCGAAGACCTTGCGGCGCTCGTGGTTGGTCTGGACGGGGAGGACGAACTGAGAAATGATGGCCAGGCCGCCGAGGAAGGTGACGGCGAAGGCCATGAAGTCGAAGACCCAGTTGAGGAACGAGGGCCACGGCGGGAAGGCGTAGACGGCCACCCCGGCGGCCGCGGCCACGAGGAGCCCGGCACCGACCCAGAATTGGCGGCGGAGGAGAGGCATGACCGGGGATTGTAATACAAAGAGGGTGGAGGGGATAGCGGAAGAAGGGCGACGACGGACGACCGCTTTGCGCGACGGATTTTCACCACAAAGACACGAAGGGCCACGAGGCAAGACACCCGGAGAACAGTGTGGGGGTGTGGAGGTGTGAGGGTGAGTTACCAGGTACCCTTTGTGTCTATGATGGACTGGACACCGACCGCCTATAATTCTGTGTAGGGCACCGGCGGTAGGAGATCAGCATGACCCAGACCCTGTCCAAGAATGGGATGGCGGGGATGCGCATCGCGGGGCATTATAGCCTGGGTGGAACCCCCAGCCGCTGGACAGCGTCTATCAGGCAGAGGCGGCACGCCTTGGCTCAGAATCAGCCCGTATTCCCTATATTTGCTACGCCTTTCGCCGGATTTCGGCTTTAGGACCCTGTGCTATCATACGCCCCTATGACTGACGCAACCGCTTTGCCTATTCAACGGCCTCGCCGTTTTCGGTTTGATTGGGTGGTCCCGGTGCTGCTGCGCCCGCGCGCGGCCCTGGCTGAGATTACGTCGCAGCTCCAGGGCGTGTGGCTGACGCCGCTGCTGCTGCTGACCCTGAGCGCCCTGCTGGTGGTGGCGGTGGCCGGGCCGATTAAGACCAATGCCGCGCTGAGCGGCCAGGTGGAGCTGCCGCCGGGTTCGGAGTTCTGGACCCCGGAGCAGACGGCGGCCTTCTACCAGGCGCAAGCGGCGGCCAGCGGGCCGGTGTTTGTGTATGTCTTCCCGGCGCTGCTGTCGGTGCTGGGGGTGTGGGTGGGCTGGCTGGTGGTGGCGGGCCTGCTGCACCTGGTGCTGACCCTGCTGGGCGGGCGCGTGACGAGCGGCAGCACGCTGAACCTGGTGGCCTGGGCCAGTTTGCCTTTCCTGGTGCGCGACCTGGTGCGGGCGGGCTTCATGCTGGTCACCAAGCAACTGGTGAACACCCCCGGCATCGCCGGCTTTGCGCCCGCGGGCGAGGGGGTGGTGGCGGCCCTGGTGGTGGAGGTGCTCAAGCACGTCGACATTTACGGCCTGTGGTTCGCCGTGCTGCTGGTGATCGGCGTGCAGACGGCCAGCGGCCTGCGCGGCGGCAAGGCCCTGACGACGGTGGTGCTCACCCTGCTGGTGGTGGTGCTGCTGCGGGTGCTGCCGGCCGTGGTGGCCGCCCAATTCGGGGGCCTCAACCCCACCACCCCCTTCTTCTAGCGCATGAGCGAGCCGTTTATCCGGGTCACCGGCCTGCGCAAGTCGTTTGTGATGGGCCGGGAGACCGTGCACGCCCTGGCGGGCGTGGACGTGCTGGTGGAGCCAAAAACGTTCACGGCGGTGGTGGGGCCGTCGGGCTCGGGCAAGAGCACGCTGCTGTATTTGCTGGGCGGGCTGGACCGGGCGACCTCGGGCAGCATCGTGGTGGCGGGCCAGGCGATTGACACGCTGGATGAGAACGCGCTGGCGGTCTACCGCCGGCGGACGGTGGGCTTTGTTTTCCAGTCGTTCAACCTCATTGCCAGCATGACGGCGGTGGAGAACGTGGCCTTCCCCATGCGCTTCGCCAGCATCCCGCGGCGCGAGCGCGCCCAGCGCGCCCTGGCGCTGCTGAAGCAGGTGGGGCTGGAGAACCGGGCCTACCACAAGCCCACGGAGCTGTCGGGCGGGCAGCAGCAGCGCGTGGCGATTGCGCGCGCGCTAGTGAACAACCCGCAGCTCATCCTGGCGGACGAGCCGACCGGCAACCTGGACACGCACAGCGGCGCGGTGATTATCCAGATGCTGGGCGAACTGCACGCCCAGGGGCGCACGGTGCTGATGGTGACGCACGACCCGCACCTGACGGCCTTTGCGACCCACATCCTGCGGCTGGTGGATGGGCGGGTGGTGACCGCGGAAGAATATGAAGCGGCGCTGGTGATGACGAGCTCGAAAGTGACTGATTTGTAATTTGCAGCCGCAGGTTCATTCGGAACTTCATTCAAGCAGCAAAGACTCTATGACAAAACGATGGCAAGTTTCACTGCATGTGGCCGTGCTCGCTGTATTGGTGGTGGGGTTGTTGGCGTGGCCAGGGACGGCTTTGGCCGCGGATATTGTAGTTTCGCCGAGCTCAGTCTCTAACGCGGCTTCGACCACGATTGTTATTACGGCACAGAGCCCCGCCAACTTTGGCACTGAGGTCACCACGACTGTCGTCGTCGATATTGATACCATCGGCGGCTTAACAGGCACTTGGGTCAATACGAGCACCGTTACAGCGGTTGTGCCGGCCGGTGCACCGACCGGGACATTCGGTGTCCGTGTCATATTAGGCAACAGTCCAGACCCCTTAGTTGGCGGTACGCTCACCGTTACCGGCGCCACCGCCACGCCTGGCCTGACGGATACCCCCGCGCCCACGGCCTTTATCCGGCCGCTGCTGGTGGTGCAGTCCTACGGCGCCAGCTCGGCGTCGTTGGTGCCGAACAGCGATATCGATTTTGAAATGACTCTGTCGAATGCGGGCCAACTGCGCGCGACGAACGTGATCGTGAACTTCCCGAGCGGCGATTTGACTCCGCGCGTGACGGGCGGCGTGCGGGCGGTGGGCAATATCGATCCCAATGGCACGGCGCGCATCTTCCAGCCGTTACGGGTGGGCGCCATCGCCGGGAACAGCGTGGCCACCCTGGAGGTCAACGTCACCTACGTCGACCCCAACGGCACGAGCTACTCCGAAAAGTTCACCCTGACCTTCCCGGTCTTCCGCGCCTCGGGCGTCGGGCCGACCAGCACGCCCACGCCGACCCCCACCGCGCGGGCTAGCGTGCGGCCGCAGCTCCTGATCTCGGCGTATGACACCGATGTGGAACAGCTCCAGCCGGGCGCGCATTTTGTGCTGACGCTGGACGTGCAGAACCTGGGCAGCGCCACCGCCAAGCGCATCACCATGATCGCCGGCGGCGGCTCGGCCAGCGGGGGCGCCGGCGCCGGCGGCACGCCCGACCCGGGCACGGGCGGCGTGTCGGGCTCGGGCGGCGACTTTACCAACTTTGCGCCGGTGAACTCCTCCAACGTGCAGTCGCTGGGCGACCTCACCGCCAGCGGCTCGCTGGAAGCCACGCAAACCTTGGTGGTCAACGCGACCACCAAGGCCGGCGCCTACCCGATGAAGTTCTCCTTTATCTACGCCGACGAGTCGGGCGCGACCTACACCGACGACCAGGTGATCACCCTGCTGGTGTACCAGACCCCGCAGGTGGACGTGAGCTTCTACCGCGACCCCGGGCCAATGTTCATGGGCCAGCCCAACTTGCTGCCCCTGCAGATCGTCAACCTGGGCCGCAACAGCACCGTGCTGGGCAATATGAAGGTGGCCGGCGAGAACGCCGAGTTCGCCAACAACGCCATCCTCATCGGCGCGCTGGACCCGGGCGGCTTCTTTACCCTGGACGCCACGTTCACGCCCTTCCAGCCGGGTCCGACGGAGCTGCTGGTGACGGTGGACTACACCGACGACTTCAACCAGCCACAGAGCCTCACGCGCACCCTGACGGTCGACGTGTTGGACGGCCCGATCGTTGACCCGGGGGTGGACCCGGGGGGCGAGATACCGGTTGAGCCGCCGGCGCAGACCGAGACGCTGTGGCAGAAGGTGCTGCGCTTCGTGCGGGGCCTGTTTGGCCTGGACAGCGGCACGCCTTCGACGGACCCGGGTGTTTTCCCGGAGGATGGCGGCGGGGAGGACGTGAAGCCACTGCCGGTGGGACCCAAAGGCTAGTGTGTGGGGGTGTGGGGGACGCTTCGCGTGTGTAAGTACGTAAGTGTGGACGTGTGGACGCTTGCGCGTGGACGACGCGTCACGGAATACGGAATACGCAATACAGGTAGTGGGTAAGGCGATAGGTTTGCCATGACAATTCTCGACTTGCTGGCGCTGATCGTGGAGAACCTGGGCCGTCGCAAGGCGCGGGTGGCTTTGACTGCCATTGGCGTCATTATCGGCACGGCGGCGGTGGTGGTGCTGGTGAGCCTGGGCGCGGGGCTGCAGCGCAATGCCACCGAGCAGCTCGGCAATATCGGCGACCTGACGGCCATCAATGTCAGCCCCATGTATGGCGAGGGCGACGGCGGGAAGGTGGTGATCTCGTCGCGGCCGGGTGTGCCGGGCGGGGGAGCGGGCGTGCAGCGGCTGATCACCGATGAGACCCTGCGCGAGTTTGCGGCCCTGCCGGGTGTGGTCGCCGTGATCCCGCGCGATTACCTGCAGGCCGGCGCCATCCTGCGCGCCGGCAAGCTGGAAGGCTATGGCTCGCTGCTGGGCGTGGGCGCCGAAGACCTGAGCGTGCTGGGGCTGTCGCCGCAGGGCGGCGAGCTGTCGCTGGCCAAGGGCACGGTGGTGGTTGGCAGCCAGGTGCCGCTGCAGTTCTACGACCCGAAGATGCGCCCCGGGCAGGAGCCCGCGCCGCCGCCGGAGCTGTTGGGCCAGCAGATCAAGCTGACCGTGTTCAAGTATTCGACGGACGGGGTGGAGATCCGCAAGACGGTGGTGCTGCGCGTGGTGGGCGTCATCGCCGAGTCGCGCGGGGAATCCGACTGGTCGATCTACATGCCGCTGGCGGACGTGACGGCGCTGAATGAGTGGGCGTTGGGCAAGCGCATCAACCGCAATCGCGATGGCTACAACGAAGTGGTCGTCAAGGTGGCCGATGTGTCGCAGGTGCTGGACGTGGCCGACCAGATCAAGGCCATGGAATACCAGGCCTACACCCCGCAGTCGTTCGTGCAGGGCATCAGCAGCTTCTACGTGGTGCTGCAGGTGGTGTTTGGCGGGGTGGGCGCCATTGCGCTGCTGGTGGCCGCCATCGGCATCGCCAACACCATGGCCATGGCCATTCTGGAGCGCACGCGTGAGATTGGGCTGATGAAGGCGGTGGGGGCCACCAACCGCAATGTGCTGAGCGTGTTCCTAGGCGAGGCGGCCGGCATTGGCTTTTTGGGCGGGGTAGGCGGGGTGACCCTGGGCTGGAGCGCCGGGCAGATCATCAACGTGCTGGCGCTGGCCTACCTGACGGCGCAGTCGTCGCAGACGGGCGGCCCGCCGCCGACCTCGGCCGTTTTTACGCCCACCTGGCTGCCGATCTTTTCGGTGCTGTTTGCGACGCTGATTGGGCTGCTGTCGGGGCTCTACCCGGCGCTGCGCGCGGCGACGCTGGTGCCGGTGCACGCGCTGAAGTACGAGTAGCATTTCATTTCTGCCTCATATTATTAGG
>CAYUYN010000127.1:0-9674 GCA_964449185.1 uncultured Anaerolineales bacterium
TTAACAAAGAAACGCCCCAATGGGGCGTTTCTTTTTGCTTAGACTTTGTGTCTGCGTGTCTTCGTGGTGAAGCCTTACTCAGCCTCGACTCGCCGGCCGTTGTGGAAGCACGCCAGCGCATGGCCCGCGTCTGACCACACCCGCACCGGCGTCCCCGGCGGCCAGATCAGGGTGTGCGGCTGGAGGCTGTGCAGCAAGCGGCCCGAGGGCAGCCGCACGCGGTAGACGTTCTGCGCGCCCTCGAACAGCCGCGCCAGCACCAGCGCCTTAGAGCCGCGGTCGCGCTCGAGGCTGACGTCGTCAGCCCGCACGGCCAACTCCACCGCCGCGCCCACGGGCAGCCTGACCCGCTGCCGGATCAGCCCGACCTCGGTCTGAATGCCGTCGGCGCTTACCTCGCCCGGCAGGAAGTCGGTGTTGCCCATGAAGTCGGCCACGAAGCGCGTGGCCGGCGCGTGGAATATTTCTTCGGGCGTGCCCACCTGCTCCACCCACCCCTGGTTCATCACCGCGATCCGGTCGCCCATGAAGAGCGCCTCTTCCTGGTCGTGCGTCACGAAGATCGCGGTCGCCCCGGACGTGCGCAGGATGGCGCGCACTTCGTCGCGCACGGCGCGGCGCAAGGCCGCGTCGAGGTTGGAAAAAGGCTCGTCCAGCAGCACAACGGCCGGGTCCGGCGCCAGCGCTCGGGCCAGCGCCACCAACTGCTGCTGGCCGCCCGAAAGTTCGTGCGGCATCCGCGCGTGCAGGTCGCTCAGCCCTACCAGGCGCAGGGCGTGCCGCGTCTGCGCGCCGCGCGCCGCGCGGTCCAGGCGGTGCAGCCCATAGGCCACATTGTCCTGCACGGTCAGGTGCGGAAACAAGGCATAGCTCTGGAACACCATGCCGATCTGGCGCGTCTCAGGGGCCACGTACACGCGCGGCCCGTTCATCAGCCTGCCGCCGATTTCCACGGTGCCGGCGTCGGGGCGCTCGAACCCGGCCAGCATGCGCAGCACCGTCGTTTTGCCGCAGCCGCTGGGACCGATCAGCGCCAGGATGTGGCCGCGCTCCAGCGTCAGGCTGACGTCGTGGACCGCCGTCACGCTGCCAAAAGACTTGTTCAACCCCTTACACACCACCGCCACAGAAGTCATACGTCCGCTCTTCGTTCGTTAAGAATAAGATACGCCATCGGCAGCGATGACGTGAGGATGATGAGCAGGGCCGGCGCCGCGGCCTGCGCAAAGAACGCTTCCGACACGGCCGACCAGACGCTGGTGGCCAGCGTCTTGAACCCAAGCGGCGCCAGGATCAGCGTGGCCGGCAATTCTTTCATCACGGTGAGGAAAACCAGGCTGGCGCCCGCCGCCAGGCCCGGCCGCATCAGCGGCAGGGTCACCGTCAGCAGCACCTGCCAGGGCCGCCGCCCCAGGCTGCGGGCGGTCTCTTCCAGGCTGGGGTGCAGTTGCAGCAGCGCGGCGCGGATGGCGCCGGTGGCCTGCGGCAGGAACAGCAGCACGTAGGCCACCACCAGCAGCGGCAGGGTCTGGTAGAGCGGGCCGGCATAATTGGCGCCGAAGAAAACCAGCGCCAGCGCCACGGCGATGCCTGGCAGCGCAAAGACGGTATAGGCCAGGCGTTCCATCAGGCGGGTCAAGCGGCTGGGATGGCGCACGGCCAGGATAGCGACCGGCAGACCGCAGGCCACGGTCACGAGCGCCGCCAGCCCAGAGGCCAGAACCGAGTTCCAGGTGGCTTGTCCCAGTGCGGGCAGGATTTCGCCGGCACTCAGCCCGCGCACCAGCCAGAACACCAGGACACCGGCCGGCAGCACCAGGCTCAGAAAGACCACCCCGGCGCAAAAGACAAACGCCGGCCAACGCCACCGGCCCAGGCTCAACCGTGCGAGCGGCCGCACCGCGCCGGGTCCGTCCGAGACGTAACGGGCGCGTCCGTGCAAGCGCGCCTCCAGCGCCACCAAGGCCAGGGTCAGGGCCACCAGCACCAGCGCCAACAGCGCCGCCTGCGACCGGTCAAAGGACCGGTATTGAACATAGATGATGCGCGTGAACGTGTCGTAGCGCATGATGGAGACCGCGCCAAAGTCGCGCAGCGCATACAGCGCCACCAGCAGGCTGCCTGCGCCCAGCGCGGGCAGCAAGTGCGGGAGGGTGACACGGCGGAACGTCTGCCAGGCATTCTGCCCCAGGCCGCGCGAGGCCTCCTCCAGCGCCGGGTCTTGCTTGAGCAGTGCCGCGCGCACGCCCAGCAGCAGATAGGGGTAGTTCAACAGGGTCAGGGCCAACACCGCGCCGGGGAAGCCATAGATATCGGGCAGGCGCTCGATGCCAAACGGCGCCTCCAGGGCCTGCTGCAGCAGCCCACGCGGGCCGAGCGCCGAGGCCAGCAGGTAAGCGCCCACGTAGCTGGGAATGACGAGCGGCAGCGGGGTCAGCACCGCCCACAACCGGCGCAGGGGCAAGTCAGTGCGCACGGTCAACCAAGCCAGCGGCACGGCGATCAGCGCCGAGGCCGCGGTGACGGTCGCCGCCAACGCCACGGTCCGCCCGAGCGTGTGCAGGGTGCGGACGCGCAGCAGCGCCTCCCAGGCCGCCTCCCCCGCCCCGGCGGCGCGCACCACCAGGTAAACGATCGGCAGCAGCAGCATGGCAACGGTCAGGCCTGCCACCGCCCATAATAGCGGGGTGCCTGACAATTGCCGGGGGATCCGGATGAGCCGGATGAGCCGGATCCCCCGTTGAAGATAGATCAAAGCCGCGGCGCCATTCAGGATAATCTAGGGCAGGACACCCACTTCGCTGAGCAACGCGGTTGTCCCGGCCAGATCAGCCAGATCCTCCAGCTCGATATCGAGCGAATTCAGCTCCGCCAGGGGCGTCAGGCCCGGTTCGATGCTCACGCCTTCCACCAGCGGGTACTCATAGGTCCGGCCGGCGAAGTACTGCTGCGCCACCGGCGACAGCATGAACTCGATAAACTTCTCGGCATTGGCCGCGTTCGGGCCGTTCACCAGCCGCCCAGCGCCCGCCACCATCACCAACGAGCCTGGCCCCCCGCCCGGCAGGAAATAGTTGCGGGCCGTAAAGCTGTCGCCCTGCTCGGCCAAGAACTGGTACAGATAGTAGTGGTTGGTGAACCCCACCTCGACCTCGCCGGCGGCCACGGCGGCCACCACAGCCGTGTTGTTTTCATACGCGACCGGCTGGTTGGCGACCAGGCCGGTCAGCCATGCGGCGGTCCGCTCTTCACCCCAGACCGAACGCATGGCGGTCACCATCGTCTGGAACGAGCCATTGCTGGGCGCCCAGCCAATCCGGCCGCTCCAGGCGGGGTCGGTAAAGTCCCCAATGTCTTCGGGGAGGTCCGCGGGGGTGAGGGTTTCGGTATTGTAAACGACCACTCGAGCGCGGCCGGAGATGCCCACCCAATCGCTGTCGGGGGCGCGGAAGGCCGGCTGCACGCGATTGAGAATATCGTCGGGCAAGGGGGCCAGCAGACCGGCCGCCGCCACGGCGCCCAGGCCGCCCGGGTCCTGCGCGAAGAACACATCCGCCGGCGAGTGGGCGCCTTCTTCCAAGAGCGCGGCGGCTATCTCCGGCGTGCTGCCGTAGCGGGTTTGCACGTCAATCCCGGTGGCCTCCGCGAATTGCGCGATGATGGGCGCGACCAGGCTTTCGGAGCGGCCTGAGTAGACGACCAGGCTGCCCGCCTCGGCCGGTACTTCAACCGTCCGCGGGGTGGCCGGCGCGCAGGCGGTGACCAGCAGCGCCAGCGCCAGGCCCAGCATAAGCAAGCAATGGGGGCGGTGATTTGAGCGGTTCAGCGTCATTCTCCCGTGGTCTAAGTCCTTATTGCAAATCATATGCATTAGCGTTATGATAGTGGCCGCGCCGGCAACCGTCAAGACCAGTGTAAAACTCCGGTGTTGACCGTCTTTCAGTCAAAAGTTGACTGAGGTAAAGAAAATTGTGAAGATCAGCCCTGTGATGCGGGAGTACCTGGGTGAGATTTACCGGCTGGAGCGCAGCCCGGAGGGGGTGACCACCTCCGCGCTGGCCGATCGGCTGGAGGTCTCCTCGTCGGCAACCGTCAAGACCAGTGTAAAACTCCGGTGTTGACCGTCTTTCAGTCAAAAGTTGACTGAGGTAAAGAAAATTGTGAAGATCAGCCCTGTGATGCGGGAGTACCTGGGTGAGATTTACCGGCTGGAGCGCAGCCCGGAGGGGGTGACCACCTCCGCGCTGGCCGATCGGCTGGAGGTCTCCTCGTCGGCGGTGGCGCGCATGCTGCGCCGGCTGGACGAAGTGGGGATGCTCAGCCATGTCCCTTACCAGGGCGTCAAGCTGACCAGCCCCGGCGAGCGCGAAGCCCTGCGCTCCATCCGGCGGCACCGCCTGCTGGAAGTCTTCTTGGTGAAGGTGATGGGCTTTGGCTGGGACGAGGTCCACGAGCAGGCTCACGGCCTGCAGCTCACCATCACCGAGGCGTTCGAGGACCGCATGGATGCGGTCGCGGGCTACCCCAGCCACTGCCCGCACGGCGACCCTATTCCCACCAAGGAGGGCCAGATCGCCGAAGTACACGACCAGCCCCTGCTCGAGGCGCCCGTGGGCGCGGCCGGGGTGCTGCGGCGCGTCAAGACCGATGACAGCGACAAGCTGCGCTACCTGGCCCAGCTGGGCCTGGTGCCGGGCGTGCCGCTCAAAATCCTGGCGCGCGCCCCCTTTAACGGCCCACTGCGCATCAAGGCCAAAGGGACCGAACACGTGCTCGGCACCGAGCTGGCGCAAACCCTGCGCGTGGAGCTCACGCCATGACGGAACAAGAGATCCTCGATACCCTGCACGCCTCGGGCTACCGCCTGACGGCGCCGCGCCGCAAGCTGGTGGATGTGCTGCTGAAAGCCGAGGCCCCGCTGACCGCTGAAGAAATCTATCAGCGTGCCCGCCGCGCCCGCCTGCGCGCCAACCTCTCCACCATTTACCGCAACCTGGCCACCTTCTGCGACATGGGTTGGCTGGACGCCGTGCCGGGCGCCAACGGCGAGCGCCACTACCAGGTACACGCCACCCACGAGCAGCGCATGGCGGTGCTGTGCCTGGACTGCGGCCAGATGACCACGCTCAAAGGCTCCTCCACCGCCCCGCTCAACGAAGCCGTGCGCGACATGGGCTTCAACGCCCAAAGCCTGCGCGTGACGTTGTCGGCGCATTGCGAGCACGTGTGCCCGAGGAAGCAATAGTGGACAGTGGTTAGTGGGCAGTGGGCTTTGTCCTTTCCGAATTTCTGCTCGCCTCGCATAGGACCGTCATCCTCAGCCCATGAAAGTCAGAATCACGATTGCCTTATCGAAAGACCTGCTCGCCACTGTCGATAAGCACGCCAAGTCGGTTGGGGCAAATCGCTCAGCGTGGGTCGAGATGGCGCTGCGCGCCTATATCAGACAGCCAGGCAGGGTCGAGCGCAGCCTCCGCGACCTGGAAATCATCAACCTACGCGCCGAAGCTCTCAACGCAGAAGCCGCCGAAGTGCTCACATACCAGATCCCGCGGTAAACCCGCCCCCGCCAAGCCGATATCCCAACCCGGCCTTTGGGATAAATTTGGGATATCCAGCCCCCCGCCCCGCCAACCCACGCGGATCACGCACACCCGCCCTATCCAAATTGGGATTTGGGATAACAAAAAGACGGCGCACCAGGCTGCTTTCGCAGCACGCCGTCTCTACATAAGACTTTTGGGTTTTACTGACCACAGACCACTAACCACTGCCCCCTGACCACTCACTTCAGAATGTAATACGTCCCCTTCTTCGCCCCGATCCTCAGCAAAATCCCCCGGTCCACCAGGTCATTCAGGTCCAGGCGCAGGGTCTCGGGCGTGACATCCGGGCACAGCTCGCGGTACGCGCGGTTGGTGATGCTGCCGCTCTCGCGCACATAGGTGAGCGCGCGGGCCTGGCGCTCGTTCATCTGCGTTTCCCATTTGGGCGTGGCCCGGCGCTCGCGGGCGTTGAACAGGGTCACGGTAAAGGCATACGGCGCCGCCTTGAACTTGGGCGGCGGGTGACCGTCCTGCACCATGTCCTCGATCATGCGGTCAATGCCCAGGCCCAGCTCTTCGATGTAGCCCCACTGGAACAGCCCCGCCACCAGCCGCGGGTTGCGCGAGAAGTGCTCTTCCACCAGGTTGTCCACCGTGATGAAGCCGGGCAGCCCGCCGGGTGAAATCACCTCCAGCCGGTCGGCATACATGCGCATCTCGATGCGCCGGCCCTTGAGGCGGTAGTCGCGATGGCACACCGCGTTCACCAGCGCCTCGCGCACCGCAAACGGCGGATACTCGGGGATCTCCTGGCGCTCCAGGCCCTTCACCACCGCCCCCACTGACATCTCGCTCCACACAATCTGCCAGGCGTTTTCAATCACGCGCGCCAGCGGGCCGGTCACTTCCTCGCGCCGGCCATAGCCGGCCAGCCCGTCTTCGCCGCGCGGCTCGGTGCCGACAAACTTAACGAAGACCAACCCGGCCTGCGGGAAGAACTGTTCCGGGTGGCGGCCAAAGAGCAGCAGGCCCGCGGTGGTGGGCACGCCCCGCCGGTCGAGCGCGCCGATGTCGTGCAGCAGCTCGTCGGCCGTCTGCAGCACCGGCCGGCGCTGGCGCTGCTCGCGCTTCTCGATGAACTCGCCGATGACGCCTTCGTCCAGGTCGTCGCGCGTGGCGCCCGGCGCCGGCTCTGACTCAAAGTCGCCGGACGATTTGGTGGCGGCCAGGTGCCGGATCTCTTCGCCGCCCAGGGGCCGGTTCTGGGCGCCGGCGCGCAGCAGCACGCGCCCATCGGCCAGCGAGTGCAGCTCGGGCGAGCGCGGCACGCTGATGCCATAGGTAGGGCCGTGCGGCGCCTCCAGCGTGTCCCAGCCCGTCACCACCGGCGGCCGGCACAGCCGCTCGGCGGCGCGCAGCACGCCCTCCAACTCCTCGGCGTACACCCGCGCCAGGGGCCGGCCGCGCTCGTCCAGCCCGATGATCACAACGCCGCCGTCGGCATTGGCGAAGGCCACCAGGTGCTCGGCCAGGCGCTCGGGATCGGCCTCGGGCAGGTAGGCGACCAGGGGGCCGGGGGGACGGAGGGTGGTCATAGAGAAAAGACGTGTGTGGGTATGTGAGTGTGCGCGTGTGTGGGTGAGTGGGTTTTACCCACACACCCACATACCCACATACTATTCCGGCGTGTTCCCATTACTACTCGGCTCCACCACCACCGGCGCCGCCTCGGCTGCGGCCTGTCCGTTCTTGGCCTCGCCGAGCTGGACGGCGATGTCCTTGGCCGCCAGGCGCGCGACGGAGACAACTGTATCACCCTCAGCCAGGCCAATGAGGCGCGTGCCACGCGTATCGCGTCCCATTGATATGACCTGGGACACCTTCGTTCGCAATGCTTGCCCGTTGGTCGATATGAAGGTCACATCATCTTCTTGGCGCACCATATGGGCAGCTATGATCCGGCCAGTCACAGTCAAGCTGTCCCTGGCAATGGTCGCTACTCCACTCGCTCCGCGACCATACACGGGATACTCGGCAATCGCAGTACGCTTGCCATAACCATGTTCGGTTACGACGAGCAAGTCGCCTTCTGGATCTACCACATCCATGCTTGCCAGCCGGTCGCCGACAGCCAGCTTGATTGCGGTAACACCACTGGCTTGTCTTCCCATTGAACGCACTTCCGACTCTGAATAGCGCAGCGCCTTGCCCATCTCTGAAACAAGGATGATCTCTTGGTGACCAGAGGTGATCTTCGTCCAGCCCAGCACGTCGCCCTCTTCCAAACCCGTCGCAATCAGGCCCGACGGCCGCACCGAGGCAAACTCGCTCATGGCCACGCGCTTGATCTTGCCATTGCGGGTCACCAGCACGCAGAAGCTGGAGTCGTCAAAGCGCGGCACGGGCAGCGCGGCCGTGACGTGCTCGCCATTGCTGATGGCCAGGATATTGCTCAGGGGGATGCCCTTGTCGGCGCGGCCCGCGTCGGGGATCTGATAGACCCGCTCGGAGTAGACCTTGCCCTTGTCCGAGAAGAACAGCACCGTGTCCAGCGAGCGCGCCGGGAAGAGGAACATCACCTCGTCCTCGCCGCGCAGGCCCTGGCCGGTCACCCCTTTGCCGCCGCGCGATTGGGTGCGGTATTCCTTGGCGGCCACGCGCTTGATGTAGCCGCGCGTGGTGATGGAGATGAGCACCGCCTCGTCGGGCACCAGGTCTTCCTGGCGGAAGTCCTCGGCCACGTCGTGGACGATGCGCGTGCGGCGGGCGTCACCGTACTTCTCGGCCAGCTCGCCCAGGTCGTCCTTGATCAGCCCCAGGACCTTCTTGGGGTTGGCCAGCAGGTCTTCAAAGCGCGCAATGGTGGCCAGCACTTCCTGGTGCTCTTCCTCGATCTTCTGGCGCTCCAGGCCTGCCAGCCGGCGCAGCTGCATATCCAGGATGGCCTGGGCCTGGATCTCGGTGAGCTTGAAGCGCTCCACCAAGTTCGCCTTGGCCTGGTCGGCGTCGTTGGATTCGCGAATGGTGCGAATGACAGCGTCCAGGTTGGCCAGGGCGATGAGCAGCCCGTCCAGGATGTGGGCGCGCGCGCGGGCCTTGGCCAGCTCGAACTCGGTGCGGCGCGTGATCATCAGGCGCCGGTGCTCGATGTAGATCTGCAGGGCGCGCTTGAGCGACAGCATGCGCGGCTCGCTGCGGCCGCCCTCGTCGGCCACCAGCGCCAGCAGCTGCACGCCAAAGGTGCTCTGCAGCGCGGTGTATTTGAAGAGCTGGTTGAGCACCTTGAGCGGCTGCGCGCTGCGCTTGAGCTCGATGATGATCGACATGCCGCGCCGGTCCGACTCGTCGCGCAGGTCGCTGATCTGGTCCAGCCGGTCCTCGCGCACCAGGTCGGCAATGCGCTCGATCAGGGCCGACTTGTTGACCTGGTAGGGGATCTCGGTGATGACAATGCGGCTGCGGTTGCCGTTCATGTCTTCGATGTGGGCGGCGGCGCGCATCACGATGCGGCCGCGGCCGGTGGCGTAGGCCGAGAGGATGCCCTCGGTGCCCACGATCAGCCCGCCGGTGGGGAAGTCAGGTCCCTTGACGAACTGCATCAGCTCCGCGACCGTGACCTCATCCACCTGGTCGTAGCGGTCGATCAGGTAGCGGATGGCGTCAGACAACTCGCCCAGGTTGTGCGGGGGGATGTTGGTGGACATGCCTACCGCGATGCCGCTGGTGCCATTGAGCAGCAGGTTGGGCAGCTTGGCCGGCAGCACGTCCGGCTCCTGGAGCGAGCCGTCAAAGTTGTCGGAAAACGGCACGGTGTTCTTGTCGATATCGAGCAGCATCTCTTCGGCCAGGCGCGCCAGGCGCGCCTCGGTATACCGCATGGCCGCCGGCGGGTCGCCATCCACCGAGCCAAAGTTGCCCTGGCCGTCCACCAGCATGTAGCGCATGGAAAAGTCCTGCGCCATGCGCGCCATGGCATCGTAAACCGAGGCATCGCCGTGCGGGTGATACTTGCCCAGCACCTCGCCCACGATGCGGGCCGACTTCTTGTGCGACTGGCTGGAGCGCAGCCCCAGGTCGTGCATGGCGTACAGGATGCGGCGATGCACCGGCTTCAGGCCGTCGCGCACG
>CAYUYN010000128.1:0-9638 GCA_964449185.1 uncultured Anaerolineales bacterium
AGCCGCTCGTCAAGGAGCTGCCGATGGAATATGCCATCGAGCTCAACCGCCTGGTGCAGCTCCAGATGGAAGGCAGCATCGGCTAAGACCTGGCTCGCCGCGCCGGCGAGTAGTTTGACCGCTCAATATCCTGGGGCGGGTGACGGCGCCGAGAGCGGCGTCCCCGCCCCTTTGTGTGTGGATAGGAAATCATGACGACGACGGAAATACGAGCAAAACGCGTGCCCGTGCTGGGGGCCCCGGAGGCCTCCAAGTTTCGGCGGACGGTGATCACCACCGGCCGCAAGAAGGAAGAACCCAAGCCCGCCGAATACAACTTCCCACAGGCCGAGGTCAAGGCGCTGTCCGCGGCCAAGCGCGACACCGATTGGTATGCGCGTCGGCGGTTGGCCGCCTGGAAGGCCTATCATGCGACGCCCATGCCGACGCTGAACGACGAGGCCTGGCGCCGCACGGATATCCGCCCCTTCAAGTGGGGCGAGGTCGTGCTGCCGCACCATCAAGACCCGGCCGTGCAGACGAAACGGGTGCCGGCGGCGCTGCTGAAGCCCCTGGTGGGCCGCCAGCAGGGCGGCCAACTCGTGGCGGTAGGCGGCAAAGTGCACGAGATGGAACTCGACGCGCGCCTCAAGCGCCAAAAGGTCGTGTTCTGCGACTTCCTGACGGCCACCAAGAAGTATCCCGACCTGGTCAAGAAGTACCTGGGCAAGATCGTGCCCATCAGCGAGGGCAAGTTTGCGGCCATGGCCGAGGCGCTGACCGACGGCGGCCTGTTTGTCTATGTGCCCAAGGGTGTGCGCGTGGAGCTGCCGCTGCACTCCGTGGCGTGGCTCACCGGCCCGGCGCATTTCAGCCGCGTGGTGATCGTGGTGGATGATGGCGCCTCGGCCACGGTGGTGCACGAGGTGGCTTCACCCGAAGGCAAGGGCCAGGCGCTGCACGCCGCCACCGTGGAAGTGCAGGCCGGCAAGGGCGCGCACCTGACCTTTGTGGAGTTGCAGTCCCTGGGCCAGAACTTCTGGAACTTTACCCACGAGCGTGTGCGCGTGAAGCAGAACGCCAAGGTGGACTGGATCTTCGTGGCGGTGGGCACGCATCTGACCAAGAACTTCTCCGAGATTGACCTGGACGGCTCGCACGCCGTCGGCAAGATGTCGGGCTTCTATTTCACGACCGGCGATCAGCACTTGGATCACGATACGCAGCAAAACCACAACGCGCCCAACACCACCAGCGACCTGCTGTTCAAGGGCGCGCTGCGCGATCAGAGCCGCTCGGTGTGGCAGGGCATGATCTATGTGGCCCCGGGCGCGCAGAAGACCGACGGCTACCAGGCCAACCGCAACCTGGTGCTCAGCCGCGGCGCCCGGGCCGACTCGATCCCCGGGCTGGAAATAATGGCCGACGATGTGCGCTGCACGCATGGAGCCACGGTTGGCCAGATGGAAGAGGAGCACCTCTTCTATCTGATGGCCCGCGGTCTGCCGCGCGCCGAGGCCAAGCGCCTGCTGGTGGACGGTTTCTTCGACCCGGTCGTGCAGCGCATTCCGTTCGAAGGCGTGCGCCAGCGCCTCAAGAAGGCCATCGAAGCCAAGATGGCTTAAGGGTCGCCATGGCGCGCGCGAAGTTCAGCGTCGGCGAGGCCGTGGAGATGCGCTGCCATCACTTGCGCGCCGGCCAGCCGGTGCAGGATTGGCTGGCCGGCACGGTGACGCATGCGGATGAGCGCATGCTGGCGGTACGGTTTGAGGCGGAGGTCTTCGCCAACACCGGCTGGCGCATCCCCGACCGCACTTTGTGGTGCACGCACGGCTCGCAAAATCTGCGCCGGCCCACCGGCCCAGCCGGCTGATAAGCAATAAGGAACACGCAATACGGAATGCGCAATACGCAATACGAATTCGCGCCCTTTCTCTAGCCCCAAAGCGAGGTCAAATCCGATGGCCAACTCCAACAGTTATGCCCGCCCCGAAGTGCTGGTCGAGACCGATTGGGTCGCCGAACACCTGGCAGACCCAAATGTGCGCGTGGTCGAGTCCGACGAGGACATTCTGCTCTACGACCAGGGCCATGTGCCCGGCTCGGTGATGGTCGACTGGGTCGGCGACCTGAACGACCGTGTGCGCCGCGACTACCTGGATCGCGCCGGCTTTGAGCGCCTGTGCGCCGAGAAAGGCATCCGCAACGACACGACGGTCGTCTTTTATGGTGACAAGAACAACTGGTGGGCGACCTATGCCTTCTGGGTATTCCAGCTCTTCGGCCACGCCAATGCGCGCGTGATGAATGGCGGCCGCAAGAAGTGGATCGACGAGGGGCGCCCGCTGTCCAAGGAGACCCCGCGCCACGCCGCGGCCAACTACCACGCCCCGGAGCGCGCCGACTACAAGATCCGCGCCTTCCGCGACCAGGTGCTCGGCCACCTGCAGGCCAACAAGCCGCTGGTGGACGTGCGGTCGGCGCCGGAGTACAGCGGGGAGCTGCTGCACATGGAAGCCTATCCCAACGAAGGCGCCCTGCGCGGCGGCCACATCCCCGGCGCCCGCAACGTGCCGTGGGGCAAGGCCGTCAAGGAAGACGGCACCTTCAAGACGCCGGCCGACCTGCGCCGGCTCTACGAGCAGGACAACGGCCTGTCGGCCGACCAGGACATTATCGCCTATTGCCGCATCGGCGAGCGCTCGTCGCATACCTGGTTTGTGCTGACGTACCTGCTGGGCTACCCCAACGTGCGCAACTACGACGGCTCGTGGACCGAGTATGGGAACCTGGTGGGCGTGCCGATTGAAAAAGGCGCTGGCAAATAGTCCAAATGTCCGATCGCCAGGAGTTCATCGACTTCATCCTCGACCACTACGAGAACCCCCGCCATCATGGGCCGCTCGAAAAGCCCGCTGTTGTCATGCGCGGGGGCAATCCGGGCTGCGGCGACATCGTGACGGTGTACCTGCGGCTGGGGGAGGGCGAGCGGATCGAAGACGTCTCGTTCGAGGGCGAGGGCTGCACCATCAGCCAGGCCGCGGCGTCCATCGTCACGGACAAGGTGCTGGGCAAGACCCTGGCCGAACTGACGGCGATGACGCATGCGGTGGTGGTGGACGAGATGGGCCGTGAGGTGGTGGCGAACCGCCTGCGCTGCGCCACGCTGGCGCTAAACACCCTGAAGGCAGCCGAGAAGAAATACCGCGCCGGCCAGGCCGCCCAGAGCGCGGCCGACGCGCCACTCGAGGACTTCTAACGTGAGCGTCGCAGTGCCCTTCAATGCCGTGCAGCGCCGCGCTGACTTTCCCATCCTCGCGCGCGAGGTGCGGCCGGGCGTGCCCGTCGTGTACCTGGACTCGACGGCCACCTCGCAGAAGCCGCTGGCGGTGCTGGACGCCATGGATCGCTACTACCGGCAGTCCAACGCCAACGTTCACCGCGGCATCCACACCCTGGCCGAAGAGGCCACCGCGTTGTACGAGGGCGCCCGCGAGCGGGTGCGCGACTTCATTCATGCCCGCACCGTCAAGGAAGTCATCTTTGCCCGCAACGCCACCGAGGCCATCAACCTCGTGGCCTACAGTTGGGGCCGGGCGAACCTCAAGGCCGGCGACATCATTGTTTACACTGAAATGGAGCATCACTCCAACCTGGTGCCGTGGCAGATCCTGGCGGCCGAGACTGGCGCGGTGATCCGCGTTATACCGGTGACCGACGACGGCGAGTTGGACCTGGCGGCTTACGACGAGATTCTCAAAGAAGGGCCGAAGTTGGTGTGCGTGACGCACATGTCGAACGTGCTGGGGACGATCAACCCCATCACCGAGATGGCGGCCAAGGCGCACGCGGCCGGCGCGCTGCTGCTGGTGGACGCGGCCCAGTCGGTGCCGCATCTGCCGGTGGATGTGCAGACTCTCGGCGCCGACTTCCTGGCCTTTTCCGCGCATAAGATGTGCGGTCCCACCGGCATTGGCGTGCTGTGGGCCAGGCAGGACTTGCTGGAGGACATGCCGCCGTTCATGGGCGGCGGCGATATGATCCGCCGGGTCTATCTGCATGCGTACCAGGCCAACGACCTGCCGTACAAATTTGAGGCCGGTACGCCCGCCATCGCCGAGGCCGTGGGCCTGGGCGCTGCCGTGGACTACCTGACCGAGGTCGGCATGGCGGCCATCCACGCGCACGAGCAGGCCCTCATCGGCTATGCCCTCGAGCGCCTCGAAGAGGTACCGGGCGTCAAGGTCTACGGTCCCGCGGCCGAGCGGCGCGGCGGGGTGGCCGCCTTCACTTTTGAAGGCGTGCACCCGCACGACGTGGCCCAGGTGCTGGACCGCGATGGCATTGCCGTGCGCGCCGGCCATCACTGCGCCATGCCGCTGCACGATCGCTTTGATCTGCCAGCCACGTCGCGGGCCAGTTTCTACCTGTATAATGTGCCGGAGGAAGTGGACCGGCTGGTCGAGGGGCTGTACAAAGTCAAGAAGATGTTTGGCTAACAGCCCTTTCAGCATCCCGGTGGAGCATGGACGACCTGTATCGCGAAGTGATTCTCGACCACTACAAGAACCCGCGGCACCGCGGCACGCTCGATCCCCACGACTTTACGTTCGAGGACGAGAACCCGCTGTGTGGTGACCGCTTGCGCGTGGACGTGCAGTTGGACGCCGACCGCCGGGTGCAGGCCGCGGCCTTCAGTGGCCGGGGCTGCGCCATCTCTCAGGCGTCGGCCGACATGCTCACCGAATCCATCCTGGGCAAGTCACTCGAAGAAGTCAAACAACTCACCAAGGACGACCTTCTGGACCTGCTCGGCATCGAGCTGGGTCCCGTGCGGCTGAAGTGCGCGCTGCTGTCCTTGAAGGTCCTGAAGGCCGGAGCCTATGGGCTCGAAGGCCAACACTACGACGAAGACTAGCCGGTCGCCTGGCGGCCGGCGCTTGAGGAAAGTCATGGCTTATTACGAAAAGGTTGATCCCGCCACGGCCGAGTTTGTGGCGGTGGCCACGGTGGAGGAGCTGCCCAACGGCGCTCGCAAACTGATCGAGGTGGATGGCCGGCCCCTGGCGGTATTCAACATCGCCGGCAGCTACTACTGCATCGCCGATGTGTGCTCGCATGACGATGGCCCGGTGGCCGAGGGCGATCTCGACGACTACGAAATCGAGTGCCCACGGCATGGCGCTCACTTCGACGTGCGCACTGGCAAGGTGCTGACCTTCCCCGCCATCGTGGACATTCCTGCCTACCCGGTGCGGGTGGAAGATGGGCAGGTCCTCATCGGGCTGCCCCCCGCCGAAGCCTGACGCCTTCCTGTTTGTGGTTTGTGCAGCGGTGGCCACGCCTGTGTCGGGTCACCGGCAATCGCGGGCGCCTGGCCCGCTGTTCATCAGTGCTACCCTCCTGACGCCCTATGTCTAAAGGCCAAACCCCCTCGGCCCGGGTGGACGAGCTCTGCCAACGCCTGGCCTACCACAATTATCGCTACCACGTTCTCTCGGCGCCGGTCATCTCCGACGCCGAGTATGACACGCTCCTGCGCGATCTGCAGCAGCTCGAGGCTGAGCATCCCGAGCTGGTCCGCCCAGATTCCCCGGCCCGCCGCGTGGGCGGCGCCGTCTCCGAGCGCTTCCCCAAGGTGCGGCACCCCAAGCCCATCCTGAGCCTGAGCAATGCCTACACCGCCGATGATGTGCGCGCCTGGTTCGACCGGGTGCGCCGGGTGGACGATCGCGTCGAGGCCACCGACTTCGTGGTGGAGCCCAAGATCGATGGCCTGACGGTAGTGCTGCACTACGAGAACGGTCTGTTCGTGCGCGGCGCCACCCGCGGCGATGGCGAGATCGGGGAAGAGATCACGCCCAACCTTAGGACGATCCGCTCGCTGCCCCTGCGCATCCCCGTCGACAAGGACGCCGGCTATGGCGGCAAGCCGCTCAAGGCGCCCGCGCGCCTGGTGGTGCGCGGCGAGGCCGTCATCTTCGCCACCGACTTCGAGAAGGCCAACGCGGCCCGCGTGGCCCGCGGCGAGACCGTCTACGCCAACCCGCGCAACACCGCCTCCGGCTCCCTCCGCCAGCTTGACTCAAAGCTCACCGCTGCCTGGCCGATCTCGCTACTATGCTACGCCATTGTCGAGGCCGACGGCGTGAAGGTGGACCGCCAGTGGGACCTCATCCACTACCTGCGCGCCCTGGGTTTTCCCACCGCCCAGAATATCAGCCACTGCGATACGATCGACGAGGCCGTGGCCTTCTGCGTCGAACAGGCCGAAAAGCGGGACGAGATGCCCTTTGAGGCCGACGGCATGGTCATCAAGATCAACGACCTGCGCCTGGCGGCCGAACTGGGCTTTGTCGGCAAGGACCCGCGTGGCGCGCTGGCCTACAAGTTCCCGGCGCGGGAGGTCAGCACCATCCTGCAGGATATCGGCGTCAACATTGGCCGCACGGGGGTGCTGACGCCCTACGCGATCTTGGAGCCGGTACAGGTGAGCGGCGTGATTGTCCGGCAGGCCACCCTGCACAACTTCGACTATATCGCCGCCAAAGACATCCGCATCGGCGACCGCGTCATGCTCAAGCGGGCCGGCGAGGTCATCCCCTACGTCATCGGCCCGGTGGTCGAGGCCCGCACCGGCGCCGAGAAGCCCTACCAGATCCCCACCACCTGCATCAGCTGCAACGAGGCCGTGGAGCGTCTGGAAGGCGAGGTGGCCTACTACTGTGTCAACAGCGCCTGCCCGGCGCAGCTCACGCGCACGGTGGAGCACTTCGCCGGGGTGATGGACATCGTCGGTTTTGGCGAAAAGATGGCGGTGCAGATGGTGGCCAACGGCCTGGTGAAGGACGTGGCCGACATCTTCACCCTGCGCGAGAAGAAGAAAAAGGCCGCGCTGCTTGAAATGCCGGGCTACGGCGAGAAGAAGGTGGAGAACCTGCTGGCCAGCATCGAAGCCGCCAAGGCCCGGCCCCTGGGCCGCCTGATCTCGGCCCTGGGCATCCGGGGCGTTGGCGAGGTCAGCGCCAACGACCTGGCCAACGGGTTCGGCTCCCTGGACGAGCTCAGGACCGCCAAGGCCGAGCGCATCCAGGAAGTGGCCGGCGTCGGCCCGATTGTGTCCCAGGCCGTGGCCGACTGGATGGCCCGCCGCGGCAATAAGCGTGTGTTGGACAAGTTGCAGAAGGCCGGCGTCTGGCCGGCGACCACGCCGCGCACGCGGCCGGCCGCCGGTGGCCCGCTGGATGGACAGACCTTCGTCATAACCGGCACCTTGCCCAATTGGTCGCGCGAGGCAGCCAAGGCCTTTATCGAGGCCAACGGCGGCAAGGTCATCGACAGCGTCAGCAAGAAGACCAGCTACCTGGTGTTGGGCGAGTCGCCCGGGTCCAAGCTGGCCAAAGCCCAGACCCTGGGCGTGCCCATCCTGGACGAGGCTGGCCTGCGCGCGCTGGCCGGCGGTTAGGCCGCTCTAGCCCCGCTACGAACCGGCCTGTTTATTCTGTGATATATTGTCCTATCACTCGCTAGCGTTGGGCAAAGGAGTCTGCGGCGTATGGAGGAATTGCTCGGGGTGGAAGACAAGCTCAGCGCTCGTGTGCGCATGCTGCGCGAGCGCCGCGAGGCGCTGCAGGCCGACGGCAAGTATTTCTACAACCAGCCCATCGAAGAGCTTATTGGTGGCGTACGGGTGCGGACGGCTGGCCGTGAAATGCTTATGTTCGCCTCCTACAGCTACCTGGGGCTGATTGGCCATCCCAAGATCAACGCCGCGGCGATCGCCGCGATTGAGCGTTACGGCACCGGCACCCACGGCGTGCGGCTGCTGGCTGGCACGCTGACCCTGCACCGCGAGCTGGAAGAGACCATCGCCCGCTTCAAGGGCACCGAAGACGCCGTGACCTACTCCAGCGGCTACGTCACCAACCTGACCGCCATTTCCACCATGGTGGGGCGCCACGACGTCGTCATCAGCGACAAACTCAACCACGCCTCCATCGTTGACGGCTGCTTGCTTTCGGGCGCCGACATGGTGCGCTTCCGGCACAACGACATGGCCGAGCTGGAGCGCTGCCTGCAAAAGGCCGACCCGGCTGCGGCCAAGCTGGTCGTGGTAGACGCCGTTTTCAGCATGGACGGCGACATCGTCAACCTGCCGCGCATCGTGGAGCTGTGCCGCCAGTACGGTGCCTGGCTGATGGTGGACGAAGCCCACTCGATTGGCGTGCTGGGCAAGACCGGCCGCGGCATCGAGGAGCACTTTGGCCTCGAAGGCGTCATCGACCTGAAGATGGGCACGCTCAGCAAGGCCATCCCCTCGGTGGGCGGCTACCTGGCCGGCAGCAAAGACCTGATGCACCTGTTCCGCCACGCGTCGCGCGCCTTTATTTTCTCGGCCGCGCTGCCGCCGGCCCAGGCCGCGGCGGCCAAGGCGGCGTTTGAGGTGATTGTGGACGAGCCCGAGCGCGTGGAGACCCTGCGCCGTAACGCCACGCACTTTACCCAGGGCCTCAAGGCGCTGGGCTTCGACACCATGCGCACCGAGACCGCCATCGTGCCGGTGCTGTGCGGCACCGACGACCGGGCCTTTACCGTCACCAAGCACTGCCAGCAAGACAACATCTTTGTGCTGCCGGTCGTGTCGCCGGCCGTGCCCGAAGGCCTGGCCCGGCTGCGCGCCACGGTGACCGCGGCTCACACGCCGCAAGACATCGACACCGCCCTGGCGGTATTGAAGAAGGCCGGCCAGCTCGCTGGCGTGATCTAGACCACCGGCCGGGGGCAGGCCGGTGGCACTCACACAGCGGCGCGCAACCCTGGCCTTTTCATTTATGGCGACCGTCGTCCTCCGCCGCGAGCGCGAAAAGTCCATCCTCCGCCGTCACCCCTGGATTTTCTCTGGCGCCATTGACCACCTCGAAGGCAGCCCTGGCTCTGGCGAGACGGTGGCGGTGCAGGGCGCCGACGGCACGCCTCTGGGGTGGGGGGCTTACTCACCCGCCTCTCAAATCGCCGTGCGCATGTGGGCCTTCGACCCCACGGCCGAGATCGACCCAGACTTCTTTCGACGAAAACTCGAGCTGGCTTTCGCGGGCCGCCAGGCCCTCGGCCAGCGGACGGACCTGGATGCCTACCGTCTGGTAAACGCCGAATCCGATGGCCTGCCCGGGCTGATTGTGGACCGGTACGGCGACTACCTGGTGACCATGTTTCTCACGGCCGGCGCCGAGCGCTGGAAGGCCGAAATCGTGTGCCTGCTGGGTGAGCTGGCACAAGGCGGCCAGTGGCCCACCGGGCCAGTGCGCGGCATCTACGAGCGGTCCGACGTGGCTGTGCGCTCAAAAGAAGGGCTGCAACCGACCACCGGGCCGTTGGCCGGCGAGGCGCCGCCGGAAAGCGTGATCATCAATGAGTACGGCTGCCGTTTTGCCGTCGAGATCGCGCGCGGGCACAAGACCGGCTTCTACCTGGACCAGCGCGACAACCGGGCGCTGCTGGCCGATTACGCGACCGGGGCCGAGGTGCTCAATGGCTTTGCCTACTCAGGCGGCTTTGGTGTGTGGGCGCTGCGGGGTGGGGCGCAGCGCGTGACCAATGTGGACACGTCTGCCCCGGCGCTGCAATTGGCCAGCCGGAACGCCGAGCTCAACGGGCACGCT
>CAYUYN010000129.1:0-9634 GCA_964449185.1 uncultured Anaerolineales bacterium
AAAGTCCTGGGAGGAGAGAACCGCAATGACCACCCGAAAATTGCAAACGATTAGCCGCCGCAAGTTCCTGCAAGCCTCCGCCATCGGTGTCGCGAGCGCGGCCCTGGCCGCCTGCGCCCCCGCGGCAGGCACTGCGACTACGGCCTCAAGTACGTCTGTCCCCAATGTCAACACGGGCGCCAAGCAGACCGTCCGCTATTTGTCGTGGTGGTTTGAGGAAGGCAACCGCGGCAAAACGTGGAATGCTTTTATCAAGGAGTTCAACGAGTCCCAGGACCAGATTGAAGTCAAGGCCGAACAGATTCCCTTTGACCAATATACGACCAAGACGATCGTGGCTGCCCAGGCCGGCCAGTTGGACGGCGACATCGTCATGGCCACGCCCGAGCTGGCGCCGCGCCTGATAAAGGCCAACCTGCTGGCGCCGCTCGACAGCGTGCTCACGACCAACAACATCACCGACCTCAGCTCGGCCCACGACGCCATGCGCAAGGACGGCCATATCTACGGCCTTGACATGGTGACGGTAGCCTTTGGTCTTATCTATAACAGCCAAATGTATCAGGATGCCGGCGTCAACCCAGCCACGACGCCCGACGAGCTGGTGGCGGTCAGCCAGGCCCTGACCGACCGTGAGGGCCAGAAGTACGGGTTCTGGTCCAACCACCTGGTGAGCGAGGCGGCCGACTTCTGGTTCAAGCTTGAAGAGTACTGCATGCCCTACGACGGCGTGTGGGCCCAGGGCCGGACTCCGCTGCTGACCTCGGAGCCGATCATCAAAGGCCTCAAGCTGTTCAAGGAGCTGTACGACGGGTCCATGCCCCAGGGCGCGGATGGCCCTACGGCCGATCGTCTGTTCGGAACCAACGCCCTGGCGCAGCAGCTGGTCGTCTCGGCGGCGGTCGGCAGCTACAAGCCGCGCTTCCCGGAGCTTTATCCCCTGCTGGCCAGCGCGCCCATTCCGTGGGCGAGCAACAAGTCCATCGCCCGCATCCACCCGATGATGATCAACGCGGCCTCGCCCGCCAAGGCTGCGGCCCTGGAGTTTGTCAACTACATGTATAAGCCGGATAACTACCGGCGCATGGTGGAAGGCTGCGAGGATGTGATTTTCGCCCAGCCCTCGGCGGCCCGCCAGGAATACCTGGACAGCCTGGCCTGGCTGAAGCCTGGCTTCGACGGGGTCGGCTACGTCACCCCGTTCGACGTGGTCGGCGATTTTGTCTACAACTTCAACGAATTCGGGCAGATCATCATCACCAATTTCGCCAACGTGCTCAATGCCGGCAAGACGGTGGAAGAGGCGATGGAAACGGCTCAGGCGGAAGCCGAAGCCCTGGCCGAGCGCATCGAGTAAGGCCGCCCCTTCCCATCAGGCTGCCCGTAGGCCGCGCCACGGGCAGCCTGATTGACATTCCCTTTTTTCGCCTTAAGCTAGTCTTCGACCTGGAGGCCGACAGACCCCATGAGTGACACTGCCCGCGGCGGCACAGCCGTTGGCCTGATCCGTAAGCGGGCCCCTGCGCGTGCCCGCCGGCGAATACACCTGTTGCCCTACGCCTTGGTGATACCCATCATCATCTTTGAAGGCCTGATGATTGTGTATCCGATCCTCCAGGGCGTGTATGGCAGCTTCACGCGCATCGAGCTGGCCTCCAGCCGCCCGCCGGTCTGGGTCGGGTGGGCCAACTACGAGCGCATGCTCGGCGATCCCGAATTCTGGAAGGTGATGCGCACCACCCTGGTCTTCACCGGCCTGGTCATTCTGGTCGCGCTCGGCACCGGCCTTTTTACCGCGCTGCTTTTCAACCGCCCCTTTCGCTACCGGCCGCTGGCCCGCGCGCTGCTGATGATGCCGTGGGCCTTTCCCGAGGTGCCGGTGGTCATGATCTTTATTTGGATCCTGAGCCCACAGTTCGGCGTCGTCAACATTCTGGCCCGCCTGATCCCCGGCGTCAACCAAAACCCACAGTGGCTCCAAGTGCCCTCGCTGGCGATGGGGTGGGTGGTTCTGATTGCCTCGTGGAAGGCTTTTCCGTTTTACAGCCTGGTGATCCTCGCGGCCCTGCAAGCCGTGCCTCAGGAGCTTTACGAAGCCGCCAAGGTGGACGGCGCCAGCCCAGTGCAGCTGTTTCGCCACGTCACGTTTCCCAGCATCGGCACCACCCTGGAGCTGCTGGTGGTGCTGGCCTCCATCTTTTCGTTCAAGCAATTCACCATCATCTATCTGATGACGGGCGGCGGTCCATCGGGAGCGACCGAGACGATCGTGATGCGGATCTTCAACACTGCCTTCCGCTTCTACGACTACTCCTACGCCACGGCTATCGGCGTGGCCGGCTTCCTTGTCTCGCTGGTGATTGCGTTCTTCTTCATCGTGCTTCAGGCGCGCCGGGCGCGGGAGAATGCGTAAGATGACGGAAATCCAGTCAACGCCGCCCGCCATGACCGGGAATTCCAGGCTCGGGCAGACCTTGAGCCGTATCGGGCTGTATATCACCGTCGCGGCAGTTTCACTGCTAACGTTTTTCCCGATCTACTGGATGCTGGTCAGTACCTTCCAGCCCAACAAATACACGCTGCACTATCCGCCGCCCCTGTTTCCCAAGGCCATCACGTTCAATCAGTTTTCCGAGCTGTTTTTGAACTACCCGGTGGCCATTTGGCTGCGCAACTCGTTTCTGATTGCGGTCATGGCCATGCTCATCACTACGGCGCTGACGGTGTTGGGCGCCTATGCGCTGTCGAACCTGCGCTGGCCAGGACGGTCCACCTTCGGGCTGTTCCTGCTGGTGACTCAGATGCTGCCCGAAATCCTGATCGTGATTCCGCTGTACGTGCTTTATCGTCGGTGGAATCTGTTGGACAACCTGGCTACCCTGGCCCTGGTAGATGCCGCTTTCGCGCTGCCTATCTGCATCTGGATTCTCAAAGGCGTCTTCGATACCGTGCCGTCCGAGGTCTTGGATGCCGCCGTCGTCGACGGCTGCACGGAGCTCAGCGCGCTGTGGCGCGTGGTGCTGCCCCTGTCGGCGCCCGGGCTGGTCGCCGTCGCGGTCGTATCTTTCTTTTCAGCGTGGAATGAGTATTTGTTCGCCGTGATCATGATCAACAGCGCCAACTTTCAGCCGGCCTCGGTTGGCATTCCTAACCTTAAAGCCACCGGGTTCACCCCCGTGGAGCAATACATGGCCGCTGGCCTTATTTTCTCCATCCTGCCGGTCGTCTTCTACCTGTCGATGCAGCGCTACATTGTTTCGGGTTTGACGGCCGGCGCGGTGAAGGGCTAACGGCCAACCGACCCCAGCGCGGTCCACCTCCAGATTGATGCTGCCCCCGGCGGGCGTAGTTGGCGCCTCGCGGCCACTGCATCACAGACTGGCCCGGCCGGAGCCCAGGAGAGCTCAACATGACCATGAAGATTACCCGCCTCGAAACGATCTGGCTCGACGAGCAGCCCAACACCACCTGGGTGCGCCTCCATACCGACGATGGGCTCATCGGTTTGGGGGAGACCTTCTACGTGCCGCGCGCGATCAGCGCCATGGTCCACGACGTGTTTGCCAACTTGCTGCTGGGGCGCAGTGCCTTCGATATCGAAAGCCATTGGCAAAACATGTTCTATACCGTCAACTTCTTTGGCTATGGCGGCAGCGAGACGCGGGCCATCAGTGCCGTGGACGTGGCCCTGTGGGACTTGCTGGGACAATACACAGGCCAGCCGATCTACAACCTCCTGGGAGGGCGCTGCCGCGACTCAATCTGGATTTACAACACCTGCGTGGGGCATGGGCGGCACCAGGACTACCAACGCTGGTTTGAAGGCAACGGCGGGGAGCTGGCGGCGGATTTGCTCCGCCAGGGCATCAAAGCCATGAAGATTTGGCCCTTCGACCAGTTCGGTGTGCCGTTGGGCGGACCGGTGGGCCGGCGCGCAGGCGCTGGGGCGGTGGGTCCAGTGGGTTACCACCTCAGCCGTGAGAACCTCAAGCGGGGCGTCGCTTACGTGGAGGACATCCGGCGGGCCGTGGGCGACAAGATCGAAATCTGCATCGAAGGCCATGCTCGCTGGGACCTGACCGAGGCGGTCAAGATTGCCCGCGCGCTTGAGCCCTACGACATCATGTGGCTGGAGGAGATCATTCCGCCGGACAACGTGGAGTCCTACGCGCGGCTCAAGCAGGACACCAAGATTCCACTGTGCGTCAGCGAGCGGCTCATTACCAAGTTCGGCTTCCGCGAAGTGATCGAGCGCAACGCCGCCGACATCATCATGCCCGATATGGCCTGGTGCGGCGGCCTCAGCGAAACGCGCAAGATCTGCCACCTGGCTGAAACCTACCTGCTGCCGATTACCAGCCACGATTGTATCGGCCCAGTTGCCCTGTGGTCGGCCGCCCACCTCATGCTGCACATTCCGAACGCCATGATTGTCGAGACGGTGCGCGCCTATTATGACGGCTGGTATAACGAAGTCATGACGGAGCCCGTCATGATCCGCGACGGCCTCATCACGCTCTCGGACAAACCTGGGCTGGGCACGGCCCTGCGCGAAGAAGTGCTCCAGCGTCCCGATGTCCACCTGGAGTTTTCCGACGAGCAGCACCGCATCGACATGTCCAAGGGCTAGGGGCCAACCAATAGCTACTGCCGACCCTCGGGAGGCGACCATGCCCTCTTTGGCCCATCTCATCGCCGCAACCCAGGTCCGCCCAGGCAGCGTAATGGCCTGGTGGCTGAGCGGCACCGGCTTTGTCTTCAAGACCTCCGCTGGCACGCAGCTCTACGTCGACCCGTATTTCAGCAATTGCGTCGCGCAGATCTTTGGCGTCGAGCGCGCCGGCCCACCGCCGATCCCGGTCGAAGACGCCCAACCCGACCTCGTGCTGGCCACCCATTGGCACGAAGATCACCTCGACCCCGCAGGCCTCCCCCTACTGGCGCAGCGCAGCCCGACGCAGTTTTTGTGCCCGCCCAGTTGCCGGTCGCGTCTGCTCGGCTGGGGCGTGCCGGCCCAGCGGGTGACGGCCATTAGCGAGGGCCAGACGCACACGTTCCGCGATGTCCAGATCACGGCGGTGGCTGCCCGCCACCAGCCCGGCCTCCCCGGCTGGGAGGTGCCCGACGCGATCGGATTGCTCATCGAAGCCGAAGGACTGCGTATTTACCACACGGGCGACACGGAATATGACCTGCGTCTCCGTGCCCTGGCCTATGCGAAAGATACGCCGATTGACGTGCTGCTGACGGTCATTAATGGCGCCGGCGGCAACATGAACGCGCACGAAGCAGCCCTGCTGGCCTGGCAGCTCCGCCCGCGGGTCGTCATTCCCATGCACCATGTTCTGTGGAAGGACTTTACCGGCGGCGAGCAAGCCACCCTCGATCCCCGCCTGTTTGCCGACACCTACCAGCGCCTGGGCGGCGCCGGCGAGGTGCGGCTGCTGGCAGTCGGCGAAGGCGTTGAGCTGTCGGGCGCCCACACCCTGTCTGACGCGGACACGCCATGAATACGTTCATCAGCCAGCTGTTCGACTTGACTGGCCGCGTGGCGGTGGTGACCGGCGCCGGTTCGGGCCTTGGCCGCGCGCTGGCCACGGGCCTCGCCCAGGCCGGTGTGCGCGTGGCCGTATCCGATATCAACGAGGCCACCGCCGCGGAAACCGCCAGCATGATCCGTTCAAACGGCGGCGAAGCCATTGCGGCCCGCTGCGACACGCGCCAGCCGGATGAAATTGCGGCCTTGTTCGCGCTGACCGACGCGGCCTTTGGCCGGCTGGACATCCTGATCAACAACGCCGGCATCGGCAGCCACGCACACCCCGAAGACCTGTCGCTGGAGGAGTGGCACAACGTGCTGTCTGTCAACCTTACCGGCTACTTCTTGTGCGCGCAGCAGGCAGGCCGGCGCATGCTTCCGAAAAAGAAAGGCGCTATCGTCAACATCGGCTCCATTGGCGGCGTATCGGCGCTCGGGCGCGGCAACTTCGTCTACGGCATCAGCAAGGCGGCGGTGCACCACTTCACGCGCGAGCTGGCGGTCGAATGGGCCAGGCACAATATCCGGGTGAATGCCATCGCGCCCTGCCAGATCCGTACCCCGGCGCTCCAGGCCCTCATAGACGACCCCCAGTTCGATTCGGAGACGCTCCTCAAGCGCTTCCTCATGGGCATCCCGCTCAACCGTTTGGGTGAGCCCGAGGATTTGGTCGGGCCGACGATTTTCCTAGTCTCCGACGCGGCCGCCATGGTGACCGGCACCACGCTGGGGGTCGACGGCGGCAACCTGGCGCTGAACGGCGGCGGCACACACCTGTGGTGATACCTTTGCCCCTCACGGCCGCGTCACCGGCCCGCCCTCGAACACCCACCGATTAAACAGCTCATCCAACTCACACGTACACGTTTCTTCGGCCACGGCCTGGAAGCCGGCGCTGGTGGCGAAGCCATACTGGTAGGTGTCGTAGTAGTTGTGCAGGAACTGAAAGAAAACCTCGTCGCCCAGCTCGCGGCGCAGGGCGTCGAAGAACAGCGCGCCCTTGCCGTAGACCAGCAGCGCATACTCGTTGGGCGAGGGGTAGTCTTCAATGGCCAGGCCGATGGGCAGCTCGGGGTTTTCGGCCGATTGGACGTAGAGCCAAAAGTTGTCCAGCGCGCTCTGGGCCGCGTCGGCGCCATACGTCTGCTCGGCGTAGAGCACCTCGGTGTACGAGGCGGCGGCCTCGTCCAGCCAGGGCTCGCGCAGCTGGTCGTCGCCGATCAGGCTGTAGAACCACTGGTGGCCGACCTCGTGCACGTTAGCCTGCTCGTAGAAGCCGCCCTCGACCACGCCGATGAAGATCAGCGCCGGGTACTCGATGCCGCCAAAGGCGCCGGGCGCATCCACGATGTCCAGCTCGGTAAAGGGATACGGCCCGACCTTGGCCTGGAGGTTCCGGAGCTGGGCCTCGGCCTGTTCCAGCATCTGGCCGGCCTCCCCGGCGTGGCTGCCCAACAGGTAGGTGCTGAGGGTGATGCCATCGACCGTCCGTTGGGTGCGCTCCAGCGGGCCGACCACCAGCGCCAGGTCCCGCACCGGCCCGGTGATGAGCACCTGGGTCTGGCTGTCGGCGGTGGTGGTGCTGTCGACCACCGTGCCCGTGGCCGCCACGGTCAGCGCGGCCGGGGCGGTGACGCGCCAGGCGTAGAAGCTGGTATCGCTGTTGGTGGTGTCGCCGCCGACGGGCGCCGGCTCGGTCTGCCAGGCGCCGTCCACGATGCGGGGGATCATCGGATAGAAGCTCGGCGCCAGCAGCACGCCATGGGTGAGGCCATAGCGCGCGCCGCCCTCCACCCCGCCGCCGGCCTGCGCCGTGAACTCGGCGCTCAGCTCCACCTGCTCGCCGGGCGCCAGGGGCGCCGCCAGGGGCAGCCGCGCGGCCAGGTCCCCCTGCTCCAGCACCGGCGTCACTTCCACGCCGGCCACGGTCACCCGGCCCAGCGCCAGGCTGCCCAGGTACTGGGTGGGGTGGTTGGGCCACAGCATCAGGACCACTTCGTTGAGCGCCGCGTCGGTGCGATTGGTATAGCGAATGTCCACAGTGCCGGCCAGCGAGGCGGCCCGGCTGCTTTCAAAGGTCACCGTCACATCCAGCACGTAGCGCGTGGCGCCGGCCAGGCTCTCCAGCGCCAGGTCACCGGCAAACTCGGGCCGCAGGGCGGCCTGCGCATCGTCGGCTTCGTCCAGGCTCAGGTCAAACGCGTTCGCCGGCGTGGACGGCGGCGGCAGGGTCACCTCCGGCACGGGCGTGCGGATCGGAACCGAGACAGCATCGGTGGCCAGGTCTTCCGGCCCCGGGATCGTCAGAAAGTCATTGAGGGCGTTGCAGGCCAATCCGGCCAGCACCACCACCATCAGCAGGCACGATAGAGCGAAGCGATAGCGCGGCATAGCGGCTCCTTGTGGGAGGCATTATACTTTTTCCCCGTTCCGGCTATACTGCGCGCGCTGGCGGGCCAAAGACTACCACTCGGGGGGAAGGAGAACCAACATGAGTATTGAGGAAATCATGGCCTTGGTCGGGGGCGGGACGATCTTGTTCACGTGCCTGATCGGCGGCCTGGTCACCGTGGTCACGCTGGGCAGCATCGGGGCGGTGATGTTCTTTGTCTTCCGGGCGCTGCGGCCGGACCCGGCGATTATGAAGAGCGGCACCCCGGCCCAGGCCACCATCCAGCAAGTGTGGCAGACCGGCACCTACGTCAACAACAACCCGCAGATCGGCATGCAGCTCGAGGTGCGCCCGCCCACGGGTGTGCCCTACACGGCCCAGCTCAAGGCCGTCATCCCCCTGGTCAACATCCCGCAGTTCCAGCCGGGCGCCGTCGTGCCCGTCAAGATCCACCCCACCGATCCGTCGAAGGTCGCGCTGGACGTATATCGCTAGCGCGCACAAAGACTGCCAGTCGGCTTTACAGCCCAGACCTGCCAGGTTTCCAAAACCTGGCAGGTCTTCTTTTTTGCCCCTGGTCATCGCCAACCCCAACCGCGTGACCGGCTCTCCCACACCCCCACACCCCCACACTTCCCCACCTCTTGTACAATGACCCCAACAACCGGGTCAGCCTCCCTTGTCCGCCAAACCGCCTGCCCCCTCCCCTGCTCCGCCCGCGCGCCGCGGGCGAAGGCTTTCGTGTCTTGCCATGCTGCTGCTGTTGGGCCTGGCGGCGTGCGCGTTCGCCTTCTTTCCCTATCGCGCCTACCTGACGTGCGGCAGCAGCCAGCCCGGCACGCTGCCGGCCACGGTGCGCGTGGGCCTGTACGAAGAGTTCCCGGCCGCCGAGCGCCTGGCAAAACTTCAGACGGTGGACTTCCCAGTGGCGCTGGCCGTGACGGCCTCGTCGCGCCAGGCCTTTCTGGAGCTGCGCCAAAATATCCTGGACGGCTACCCGGCGGTGCGCGCGGTGTACTTCTGGCCGGTGCTGCCGGTGGAGGCTGGCTACTATGGCGGCCCGCTGTCGCAGAGCCGGGCGCTGCGGCAGGCGGCGGCCGAGACCGAAGGCCTGCCCACCCTGTGGGACCTGGAGCTGCCGCGCGCGCCGGCGCGCCCGGCCTGGGGCGACTTCTTCGACAACCGTTCCTTTATGGACCGCTGGCTCAGCCAGCGCACCGCGCCCACGCACGTCTGGCGCTCGGCCGCCTGGCTGGGCCTGGACTCGCGGCTGCTGCGGCTGGCCGGCCTGCACTATGACCCGCTGGATTACGACCAGGTGTGGCTGCACCTGGACCTGTATACCACCGGCAGCGGCCTGCCGGCCGACCTGATGGCCACCCTCCTGCGCTGCGGGGTGGAGCGCTACGGCGACCGCTTTATCCCGGCCTTTGGCGTGCTCAACGACGGCGTGGGCGCGCCCACCCTCTACGTGCCCGCCGCCACCCTGGAGCGCGACCTGGTATTAGCGCGCGCCGCGGGCGTGTCGGAGGTGTGGGTCTTTGGGGTCAATGGCTTGAACGAAAAATACCTGGCCGCGCTACACGCGGCGCTGCCGTTGGAGACGTTTGGGAACGAGGGACCGTAAGCGGGCTGGCAAGAAACCGCCGCATGCCGCCGCCGGCCAGCCCACACCACCGTCGGGTGCATCTCACGTGGGTGGC
>CAYUYN010000130.1:0-9591 GCA_964449185.1 uncultured Anaerolineales bacterium
CGCTGCACCCGCGCCCGCTGCGCCAGCAACCCCGGCAGTGCGCGCCAAAAGGCCGCCGTGCCCGCTGCCAGCGCGCGCAGGGCCGCTCCCTGGTGGCGCCGGCCGTATTCTAACACGCGGTAGGCATCGTAGCCGAGCGAGACGGCCATGCCCGGCAGGAGTGAACCGGCTGCCAGGTTCTTAACCATGTTGGCCAGCCGGTTGCGCTGCATCCAGCGCAACCGGAACGGCGAGAGCCGCCCCCCACCCGACGAGCCATAGGCGTGGTAGGCCACCGCCTCGGGCGCATACACCACCTCGTGCCCGCGCAGCCAGGCGCGCCAGCACAGGTCCACGTCCTCCAGGTAGGCATAGTAGCTCGCGTCGAAGCCGCCCAGCTCGGACCACACCGCGCGCCGCACCAGCAGCGCCGCGCCTGGGATGGCGCCCACCGGGCCGCCCACCTGGTACTGCCCGGTGTCCGGCTGGCCCCAGCCGATCTCAAAGCCGGTGCCGGCCTCCGTAAAGCTGGCGCCCGCGCTCTGCACCACGCGGCCGGCGACCCCGCTAAACAGCAGCTTGCCGCCCAGGATGGCGGCGCGCGGGTGATGCGCGGCAAAGTCAAGCAGGCGCTCCAGCCAGTCCGGCTCCAGCGCGGCATCGTTGTTGAGCAGCACCAGCCAGGGGTGCTCCATCAGGGCCAGCGCGCGGTTGTACCCGGCGGCAAAGCCCAGGTTGCGGCCCAAGGCCAGCACCCCCGTGCCTCGGTGCTCCGCGCGCAGATAGTCAAGCGAGCCATCCGTGGAACCATTGTCGGCCACCACCACGTCCACGGGCGTGGTCAACCGCGCCACGCTCGCCAGGCAATCGGCCAGCAGGTGGCGGCCGTTGTAGTTCAAAATCACAACGGCCGTGTCACTCATGCCGCCCGGCCCAATAACGCGTATGGAGCGAGAGCCGTGGGCGCCAACTGGCGGGCAGGCGGTGGCCGCTGCGGCCCGCGGCAAAGCCCGCGCTCTTGACGAGCTCATACATCAGGGCATACGGCATCCACGCCCACTGGCCTCGCCGCGCCAGATAGACCTGCTCGGACCAAATGTATTGCACGCCCAGCCGGGCCACGTCTGCCCAGCCGTCGCCGGCGATGCCGCGCAGGGAGTAGCCGCTGTCGAAGTTGCGCCGGAAGAGTTGGGCCAGGGTGTAGCGGTGGCCGTGTACCACGGCGGCTTCCGGGTCATACACCAGGCCATAGCCGGCGGCCAGCGCGGCGCGGGCAAAGGCCTGGTCCTCGCTCATCACCAGGTCTTCGGGAAAGGGACACTCGGCCCACACGGCCTTCTTGATGGCGGCATTGACGTTCGAAAAGAAAATGCGGCGGATGGGCGTGGCGCCGGGAGCGAGGCCGGTGGGTTGGTGGCGGAAAGCCCGCGCCGGGTAGGTCTGCTCCAGGAAGAAGGTCTCAATCGGCCCCACCTGGCGTGGCGGCAGCTGCCGGCCAAAGGCCGCGGCCACCTGGGGCTCGCGCAGGTGGCGCGTCAGGTTGAGCAGCCAGCGGTCGTGCGCCGGGGTGGCATCCTGCGACAGGTAGACCAGCCACTCGCCGCGCGCCAGGCGGGCGGCCTGGTTGCGGGTGCGGCCGTGGCCAAATTCCTCCGCCGGAATCTGGTGCAAGCGCAGCCGGTATCGCTGCAGCGCCGCGAGGGAGCCATCCGTCGAGCCCGAGTCGATGGCGACGACCTCGAAGCTGAGGTCGTCGCGCCCGGGTTCGCTGAGCGTCTGCTGCTGGATGGCGGCCAGGGTGTCCACCAGCGCCTGCCCACCGTTCAGGGTGAGCAGCAGGATGGAAACGGCGGGGTCAGGCATGCGGCCTGGGCACCAGTGGGCGGCCGGCGCCGCCCCTACTCGGGCTCGCTAAAGGTCAGGTGGTGCTGCCGGTGCAGGCTGAGCAGGCTGATAAAGAACGACGAGATCACGATCTGTGCGCCCAGGATGGTCAGCGTTGAGGCCGCAATCGCCTCGTGCAGGTGGATGAGCGCCCCAAAGCGCTCGTCACCCGCCAGCCACTGCACCAGGATATACACCAGCAACACCAGGCCCAGGCTGCCCAGCAGCCCGCCCAGCGCCAGGCCGCGCTCGAGGCTGTAGCGGCTCATAAAGCGCTGCAGCAGCCGGTCCTGGCCAAGCAGGTGTTCATTGAAGGCGTAGGCGCGCGCCGAAATGCCAAAGCTGAGCATCTGCATGCCCAGCACCGCCAGCAGGCTGCCCAGCACCATGAAGTGGATGCCCACGTAGATCTCGCCAATGTAGATCGGCCCGCGCAGCAGCGCCACGGTGACCAGCAGGCCCAACAGCAGCGCCGCCGCGCCCGGCATCAGGAACAGATAGGCCGGGCTGAAGAGCAGCATAAAGCGGATATGCCGCCAGGCATCGCCGAAAGGCTGGAGCTTGGAGTTGCCCAGGCGCGGGTGATAGGTGATGGGCACCTCGGCGATTTTCATCTGCGCCATCGAGGCCTTGATGACCATCTCCGAGGCAAACTCCATGCCGGTGGTTTGGAGCTGCATGCGGTCGTAGGCCTCGCGGCTGAAGGCGCGCAGGCCCGAATGGGCATCGGAGATCCTCAGGCCGAAGAGCAGGTTGAGCAGTCCGGTGAGGATCGGGTTGCCGATGTAGCGGTTGGCCCAGGGCATGGCCCCCGGCAGGATGTTACCCCGGAAACGCGAGCCCAATACCAGGTCGTGGCCGTGGCGCAGCGGCTCCACCAGGCGCGGCAGGTCGCTGAAGTCGTAGGTGTTGTCGGAGTCGCCGATGACGATATACTGGCCGCGCGCCTCGGCGATGCCCTTCATGTACGCGGCGCCGTAACCGCGGGCGGACTGGTGTACCACCCGCGCCCCCAGGTCGCGCGCGATCTGCACCGAGCCGTCCGACGAGCCGTTGTCGGCCACGATGACCTCACCACTGAGGCCGGCCTCGCGCAGGGTAGCCAGGGCGCGGGCAATACACTCGCCAATCGTGTCTTTTTCGTTCAGACACGGCATGACGACAGAAATTTCAACCAGGCCGGCCGCGCGGGCTGGTTGGGTGGGTTCGGAAGTCGTGGACACGGGCGTGAGGGGAATGGTCAGCACGCTTCGCCGGGGAACAAAAAGGTCGTCACGTCCGCCGATTATAACTTACTTGGCAGATGAGGAACGGATGAGAGCTTGAGGCCGGGGGGTGCCCGCGGCCCCGCCGCTATGGCGCGCGGACGGGTGTCAATGGTATCATTGTGGGGTTGCCTGTAACGGAATTAAGAGGAGCTATTACGTATGTCGACGGCAAGAAACCGACCGCAGCGCGAGCTGGAGGAGTCTCAGTGGGAAGCGCAGCAGCAGCGCCGCAAGCTGATCACCATCGGCGTGTGGGCCGCCGCGGGTGTGCTGTTTGTAGCGCTGCTGGTGTACCTGGTGGTGAAAGACGTCACGCCGCGCGACCTGCCCGGCCAGGATGTGCCCATCCAGGGCGCGGAGCATGTGCAGCCCGGCGTGCCGCACGACCCGTACAATTCGGACCCGCCCACCTCCGGTCCGCACTACCCCACCACGGCCGAGGCGGGCTTTTACCCAGAGGCCCCGCTCGATGAGTACCTGGTGCACAACATGGAGCACGGCCATGTCATCATCTGGTACAACTGCTCCAAGCTGTCGGAGGCCGACTGCGGCACGCTGAAGACACAGATCCGCGACGTCATGAGCCGCGCCGGCAATTCGGCGATCACCGGCACGTCCAAGATGAACGCCGTGCCGCGCCCCACCATGGACACCACCCTGGCGGTGACTGCCTGGGGCCGGCTGTACACCGCGGACGAGTTTGACCGCAATCGCATCCTGGCCTTTGTGCGGGCCTTCCGCGACAACGCGCCCGAGAACGGCGCCCCGTAGCGCCCGCACCACCCACCTCCGCAGCCAAAACGGCGGGCGGCCTCAATCGAGGCCGCCGTTTTTATCCCTCAAACAGCCGCTCGCCGCGCGACAGGCGCTGGGCGATTTGGTAGGTCTGGCCTTGGGCGCGCATGGTGGGCGCGTGGGCGGCCAGGTAGCGGGCGGCGGCCACGACCACGTTGACGGCCTCCGCGCTGGGGGCCGAGCCCGGCGCGCTCAACTGGGTGAACTGGCGCACGGCGGCCTCCAGCGACTGAATGGTGTGGAAGTCCCGGTCCTCCCGCAGCAGCAGGCGTCCCAACTGCGCCAACAGCTGCTCGGCCTCGCCCCCGGCATACAGATACTGCGCCGCGGCGCTGGCCGCAGGCTCCACCTGTTGCTGCCGATCCAGCAAGGCGGGCAGACCCGCCACCAGCGCGGCCGGCTCGGCCGTGCGGCCGTTGGGTTGCGGCAGGGGCTGGGCGGGCACGTTGAGGAAGCGGTCTAGGTAGATGCTGGCAGCGGCATCAAAGACGCCGCGCACCAGCTCGGCCGAAGGAGTGCGCTGCAGGCCCTGGTGTACCGCATTGGCGAAGGTGAACGTGTGCAGGGCGGTGTCCCAATCGCCAAACTCATTCGTGGTGTGGAAGCGCGCCAGCCGCAGGGCCGCCGCGTACGCCACGGCGCCGGCCAGGTCGGGCGGGGGGCAGCCCTCGCTTAGGGCGCTCAGCAAGGCCTGCACCATGGCGGCCGGGTCATCGCTCAGCAGCACGCCGGCCAGGCTCTCGCGCGGCGTGCCGTGCCAGCCGGCGCGGCGGGCTGCGCCGGCCTCCAGGGCGGCTAGCAGGGTCTCGAAGGCGCGGTCGAGCAGCGCCACCAGGTCGATGGGGTTGCGCCAGGCGTTTGACTCTTCCATGCGGTCGGCAAAGGCATAGCCATTGGCCAGGCTCGTAAGCACCAGCTCGGCGCGGTCGGCCTCCCAGCCGGCGCTGTCCAGGGCCTCGAGCGCCTTGTTGGTAAAGTCGAGCACATGGCCGATCTGGAGGTAGCGGTGATCGGTGGCGGCGGCAAAGAGCATGTCGGCAATCTGGCGGCGCCCGGCCGCCGGCACCAGGCCGCCGTTCGGCCCAACGCTGGCCCGCACCGCCGAGGCAATGGCGCGCTCGGCGCCCTCGGCATCGCGCACTTCCACAAATTGGCGGAACCAGCGCTTGAGGGTCGGGAGGTCTCCGGCGGTGCCGGGCAGGGGGCGCACCGCAAAACGCGGCGCCATGCCGGCCGAGTCGCGCGCGACGGCCGCGAGGCCGTGGTACAGCGCGCGCGGCCGGTCTTCGGGCGCGAGCGTGGGCAGCAAGTTCATCATGCAGGTCAGGATGGTCAAGCCCTGGCCCCAGCCGTTGCCGCGAAAGCGCGTGCCAAACTCCAGGCCGATGCGAAACGGTTCAACGGTCTGGGCCAGGCCGGCTTCGTCCGCGCCATCCACCAGGGTGAGCACTGCCTTGGCGATAACCAGCGGAATGTCGCGTTCCAGGCCATCGCGCAGCCTCTCGCGCTGGTGGGCGCGCACGCGCTCGCCGGCGCGAGCGCTGAGGTCCACCCAGACCTCGCCGTCGCGAAATTCCACCGCAAAGGCGCGCACGTCGTCGGCGAACTGGTCGAAGGTGCCGCCGCTGGCGAGGTCGAAGCGGGCGTGGTGCCAGTGGCAGGTCAGGATGCCTTCCTTGACCGTGCCCTGGCTGAGGGGGAAGCCCATGTGCGGGCAGCGGTTGTCGACGGCATAGATGCGGTCACCGTACGCGAACAGCGCCAGGGTGTGGCCCTCGGCCTGGACGGCCAGGCAGCCGGCCTCACGGACTTCGTCGATGCGGGCAACGCGCGTATAGGCTTGGGTGGCGGTGGTCATGGGGGTCTCCGGTGAGGGACGGTGTCAGCTAATGTAGCACTAAAGAGCGCTGCGCGCCTGATCGCTTCGGAGGCGTTACAGGGCGTTCTCACGCGCTGCGTCACGCCTCGACTAAAAGTCTCGTGCTCTCTTCCGCTCGCGCGTCTCCTGGTCCGCGCCTTTGCTTTTCGCGGCTGGGAGATACCTATCCTCGGAGCGCAGCGGAGTGAGAGGGAGACCTGCGTCTGAACGCGAAGCGGACAGACGGGCCGGGGTGAGGGTGAGGACTGGCCCCGGCGTCAAGGTACGCAGCGCGTTAGAACGCCCGCCCCATACTTTTCTAAAAAAACAGGCGGCGCAGCGTGGGCTGCGCCGCCTGTCTTAGGGCGGGCTGGGGCGCCAAACAGCCTCCGCTTAGCGGATGGCCTGCTCCGTCTCTTTGTCAAACAGGTGCATGTTGTCCATGTTGATGGCAACAGTCACATCGTGGCCGATGCGGGCCTGGGTGCGCGGGTCCACGCGGGCGACGTAGTTCTTGTCGCCGCTCTTGAGATACAGGAAGACCTCATTGCCCATCAGCTCGGTCACTTCCACCTTGGTGGGGATCAGGGCTTCGTGGATGCCGGGCGGCGCCCAGTTCGGGTCGTGGATATCCTCGGGGCGGATGCCCAGCACCACTGCGCGGCCGACGTGCGACTCGTAGGTGGCCGCCTTAGCGGCGGGCACGTCCACGACGAAGGCGCCGGTATCAACGGTCAACTTGCCATCATTACGGGCCAGCTTGGCGTCGAAGAAGTTCATGGCCGGCGAGCCGATGAAGCCCGCCACGAAGATGTTGTTGGGCTTGTCGTACAAGCTCTGCGGGTTGTCGAGCTGCTGCAGGACGCCATCCTTTATGACGGCGATGCGGGTGGCCATGGTCATGGCCTCCACCTGGTCGTGCGTCACGTAGATGAAGGTGGTCTGCAGCCGCTGGTGGAGCTTGGAAATTTCGGCGCGGGTCTGGACGCGCAGCTTGGCGTCCAGGTTGGAGAGCGGCTCGTCGAACAAGAAGACAGCCGGCTCGCGCACGATGGCGCGGCCCACGGCCACGCGCTGGCGCTGGCCGCCGGAGAGTTGCTTGGGCTTGCGGCCGAGCAGGTGGACGATGCCCAGGATCTCGGCGGCTTCCTTCACGCGGCGGTCAATTTCGGCCTTGGGGGTCTTGCGCAGCTTCAGGCCGAAGGCCATGTTGTCGTACACGCTCATGTGGGGGTAGAGCGCATAGCTCTGGAACACCATGGCAATGTCCCGATCCTTGGGGGCCACGTTGCTGACGTCGCGCGACCCGATGAGGATGCGGCCGCCGGAAATCTCTTCCAGCCCGGCCAGACAACGCAGGGCGGTGGATTTGCCGCAGCCCGAGGGACCTACGAGGACAAGGAACTCTTTGTCTTCGACCGCGATATTGAGGTCAGTAATCACGGTGGTCTCTCCAAACTTCTTGGTCATGTGGTCGTACGTTACGCTTGCCATCGAATAGGTCTCCTTTGGGTTTTCATATGGTAGGCGAATTATAGCCCAGTGGGAACGAGAGTCAAATGGGAAGTGCCGCTTGCCGCTGGGTGCATTTCCTGTTGGTGGCCTGGGCGCGCGTATTGCGTATTTCGTATTGCGTCCCAAAGGGACTGGCCTGAAGGCCGTCCGCTATATTCCGTTGGTGGCCGCCGAGCCAGACCTCGGAGGTCTCGTCCGAAACACCCGCCCCTGGGCGCAGGACGAACGGCGGAACTCATCGGGTTTCAGCCAGGCGGAGACCTCCGAGGTCTTGGCCTAACCCGTTTGTCACCCTGTCACCCACACATCCAAACTCGTCTGGCGTGCGTCATAGGCCTAGCTGGTTGTAAAATGACGCCATGCCCCTAAAAATCGTCTTTGACACGGATCCTGGCGTGGACGACGCGCTGGCCCGGCTGCTGGCGCTCTTCCGCGCACGAGTAGGCGGCTAGGTGGACTACGTCACGTTTGGCATCATCCTCGACGATGTGGCCTTCCCCGATGGCCGCGTGGCGCGGGACCTGCTCGGCGGGGGTGGTCCCCAGACTGCCTTCGGCATGCGGCTGTGGGCCGAGCGCGTGGGCCTGGCGGCGCGGGTGGGTGAGGACCTGCCGGCCGGCGCGTGGGCGTGGCTCCGCGCGAGCGGCGTGGACACCGAGGGCGTGCGTGTGACTGGCTTTCCAACCCTGCGCGCCTGGCAGCATTTGAGCCCGGAAGGTGGCCGCCGTCACGAATGGCAGGTGCCGCTCGCGGCCGTTGGCGCACAGCTCGAGCGCCTCGTGGCAGACCTGCCGCAGGCCTATCGGCACGCGCGCGGCTGGCACCTGGGCCTGCACCCAGAGGAGCCGCCCCTGGCGTTCATGGCGGACCTGCGGGCCTTGGGCGGGGTCGTGAGCGTGGAGCCGTTTCGGGCCGCGCTGCAGCCCCTGGCGCCTGCTGCCCTGCGCGCGCTGCTGGCGGCCACGGACATCTTCTCGCCCAACCTGGCCGACGCGCGCTCATTGGTGGGACCGGGCACCCCGGAGGCAGTGGTGGGCCGGCTGCTCGACGCGGGCGCCACGGTGGTGGCCTTGCGCCTGGGCGCCGCCGGCTCGCTGGTGGCCGACGGCCACAGTGGGCGGACCGCCCGCATCCCGGCCCTGCCGGTGGCAGTCGTGGACCCGGTTGGGGCCGGCAACGCCTATTGCGGCGGCTTTCTCACCGGCTGGGTCGAGACCGGCAACGTGGCCGAGGCGGGCCTGCGCGGAGCCGTCGCGGCGAGCTTCTTGTTGGAGCAGTATGGCCTGCCAGATGCTGGCCACGCGGCAGGATGGGAGCAGGTCAAGATGGCAAGGCTGGACGCGCTCAAGAAGGCAAGTTAGGGGTGACTTTCAATAACCAATTACCCCAGCCAAAACGCCACGCGCAGGCCGCCGGTGGGGAGGTTGGCGGCGGTGATGGTGCCGCCTTGGGCTTCGATGAGCTGGCGGGCAATGGCCAGGCCCAGGCCGGCGCCCCCGGAGGCGCGGGTGCGCGAACGCTCGCCGCGCCAGAAACGGTCAAACAGGCGCTGCAGGTCGGCCTCGGGGACGCCGGGACCGTTGTCCGACACGGCCAGCTCGACGCCGCCGGCCACGGGCCGCACCCTGATCTCCACGCGGCCGTTCTCGGGCGCGTAGCGCAGGGCATTGCCTACGAGGTTGCCGATCACTTGCGTGGTGCGCTGGGCATCGGCGGTGACGGCCGGCAGGCCTGGCTCGGCCTGGACGCACAGGCTGATGCCCCGATCAGCGGCCTCGGCTTCAAACAGGCTGGCGGCTTCGCCGGCCAGTTCTTGCAGGCCAATGGGACGTGGATCGAAGTGGAGCTGGCGGCTTTCGGCCAGGGTGAGCAGGCGCAGGTCTTCCACCAGGCGCTCGAGCACATACGTCTCGGCCAGCACGGGGGCCACGTGGGCCTCATCCGCCGGGTAGATGCCGTCCAGCACGCCTTCCAGCTTGCCGCGGATAACGGTCAGGGGCGTGCGCAGCTCGTGAGCCACATCGGCCAGCAGGTCCCGCCGCTGGCGGTCGCTGGCCTGCAGCGCGCCGGCCATCCGGTTGAAGCTGTCGCTCAGGGTGCGCAGGTCGCCCGGGCCGCGCACCTCCACCCGGGTCGAAAGGTCCCCGGCCGCCACGGACTGCGCGGCCGCAATCACATCGGCCAGGGGGGTGACCACACGCCGCGCCAGCAGCCAGCCGATGAGCAGGGTGAGCAAGCCGGTGAAGAACGAGATGAAGAGCACCGGGATGAAAAGGCTGGAAAAGAAGCCCA
>CAYUYN010000131.1:0-9532 GCA_964449185.1 uncultured Anaerolineales bacterium
GGCTGTGGCGCGCGGGCGGCGCCTGGCAGACGGCCGACGCCGCCAGCGACCCGGCCGTGGACGAGCTGGGGCTGCGCAACTTTGTGCAGGCCACCGGCAGCCAAACCCTATTGCTCGCCACCATTGCCAATGGTGAGCGCCGCCAGGGTCTCCTCCAGGTGGCCAACAAGACCGGCGGCGGGCCCTTTACCCCCGGCGACGTTCAGCGCCTCGGCGCCATCGCCGCGCAGGTGGCCGCCCTCTTCGACAACGTGCGCCTGGTAGACCAGGCCCGTGCCCGCGCCGACGAAGCCGAGGTCCTGGGCGCCATTGCCGCCGCCTCGGCCGGCGCCAACCTGGACGACGCCCTGCGCCTGGCCATGGAACAGGCCGCCCGCCTGCTGAGTTTCGAGCTGGGCATGATCGTGCTGCTGGACGAGGCCCGCGGCGAGCTGGTGCCGCACCCGGCCTCGGTCTATGGCGGCGCGGTCGAAGAAGCGCTGGTCACGCGCCTCAGCACGTCCGAGCCGGCCTTCCAGCACTCCATCACCCGCACGCGCCGGCCCTTCGTCACCGGCCGCGCCCAGCGCGACCGCCGCCTGATCGGCTTCTACCGCCAGCTCGCCGATCACTTTCAGGTCAACAGCGCCATGGCCGTGCCCTTGGTGGTCGGCGACCGCAGCCTGGGCGAGATCATCGTCGTCGCCCGCGCCGAAAATGTCTTCACGCGCGCCGACCTGCGGCTGCTCAGCACGATCGGCTCACAGTTGGCTTCGGCCATCGAGCGCGTGCGGCTGTACACCGCCACCGACCACAACCTCCAGCAGCGCGTCGATCAGCTCACCGCTCTCACGCGCGTCAGCCGCGAGCTCAACCAAACGCTCGAGCTCGAGCGCATCCTGCGCCTGGTGCACGACGAGGCCCTCCGGGTGACCCGCGCTGACTGCGGCTCGCTGGTGCTCTTTGACCTCTCTGGGAACAACGACAACCAGGTGGCCCGGCGCCTGGGCGATGAGAGCCTGGGCAATACGCTGACCGCGCTGGAGGCTCAGGTCGCCAGCGGCGAGGCCGCCGTCCAGAACGTGCGCGGCCTGCCCGACGGCTCGCCCCTGGCCGCCCATCCCGGCGTCCACGCGGCCCTGGTGGTGCCGGTGGCCGTGCACTCGTCTGCAGCGGCTGCTGCAGCCGCTGCAGGCAGCCAGATCGTGGGCCTGATGCACCTGCACCGCGCCGACGGCGAGGGCTTCGACGAGGCCGCCGCCGAAGCGGCCCAGGCCCTGGCCGTGCAGATGGCCATTGCCGTGGAGAACGCCCGCCGCTTTGAAGAGCAGGTGCGCCGCGGCGAGCTCCTGCGCCGGCGCGCCGATCAGCTGGGTCAGCTCTTCGAGGTCTCGCGCAGCGTGCGCTCGAACCTGCCCCTGGCAGAGAACCTTGAGTCCATCGCCTTCGGTTTGCAGGAAGCGGTCGGCTTCGACGTGGTCGTCATCAGCGCGCTCGACCCCAAGTCGCGCCGGCTGCGGCGCACGGCCGCCACCGGCTTGCCCCTGTCCACCTTCCAAGAGATCAGCCAGCTCGAGACGCCCTGGGACGAGGTGCAGCGCGTGCTGCGCGAGCCCTACCGCCTCAGCCAGTCTTATTTCTTGCCCCACGAGACCACGGCGCAGCTCACCGCGCATCTGGAGCCGCCGGTCGTGCGCCAGACCAACGTGGCGCCCAGCGGCGCCAACCCCTGGCATCCCAATGACACCCTGCTGGTGCCCCTGCGCGGCTCGCGCCAGGAAGTCGTCGGCCTGCTGACCGTCCACAGCCCGCGCGACGGCCAGCGCCCCGACCGCAACACCATCGAGATCATCGAGATCTTTGCCAACCAGGCGGCGCAGGCCATCGAGAACGCCGTCCTGTACGAGGCCGCCGAGCGCCGCGCCGCCCAACTGCTGGCCCTGCACCGCGTGGTGGAGGCCGCCAGCGCGGCCGCCAATCGCGAGCACGTTTGGCGCACCGTGGCCGAGACCCTGCTGGCCCAACTGCGCGGCCCCGCTTCGCGTGTCTGCCTGATCGTGCTGCGAGATCAGGCCTCGGGCCAGTTGGCCGTCCATGGCCAGGCCGGCAACCTGAGCCCGCACCTCCAGTTTGGCCCGCTGCTGGCCGGCGACAATCCGCTGGCGCAGGCCCTGGCTGACCACGGCCCGAGGCTGGTGCTCAACACCGCCGAGAGCGAGCTGGCCCTCAACCCGTTGGTGGCCGCGCTCGAAGTGCGCTCCTTCGTCAGCGTGCCCATTCTCAGCCAGGGACAGCCCGCCGGCGCGCTCTTCGTCGGCGCCCAGCACCGGCCCGAGCAGCCCAGCCCCTTCTCGCCCGAAGACCTGGATGTCTTCACGGTCCTGGCCAACCAGCTCGGCGCCATTTTAGAGAGCGGCCGCCTGGCCGCCGACATCCAGCAGCGCGCCGCGCAGTTGGCGGCGCTGGCCGAGGCCTCCCAGGCCATCACCGCCACCCTGCGCACCGAAGACGTGGTACAGGCCGTGCTGGCCGGGCTGCGGCCGGTGCTTGCCTACGACAGTGTCACGCTCTGGCTGCGCGAGAGCGACAAGCTGCGCATCGTGGCCGCCCACGGCTTTGAGAACGACGCCGAGCGGCTGGGCCTGCGCGTGGACATTGCCGACAGCGCGCTCTTCGCCGAAATGGCCACCAGCCTGGCGCCCATCCTGGTGCCGGAGGTCCGTGTGGATCCCCGCTTTGCCGCGGGCGAGTTCCAGCCCACCCAGTCGTGGCTGGCGGCGCCCCTGGTCAGCAAGGGCAACATCCTGGGCGTGCTGGCCATGGATAAGACCGAGGCCCACTTCTACACACCCCAGTCCACCCAGGTGCTCATGGCCTTTGCCAGCCAGGCCGCCGTGTCGCTGGACAACGCGCGCCTGTTTGAGGAGAGCGAGCAAAGCCTCCAGGCCATTGCCGAGCGCTCGCAGCGCCTGGCCCTGCTCAACCGCGTCTCGGCCGAGCTCAGCGGCACCCTGAACGAAGACCAGATCTTCAACACCATCCTCTCCGAGATCATGGGCGCCCTGTCAGTGCAGCGCGCCCTCATCATCAGCGTCGACGAGGCGGGCACGCCGCGCCTGGCCGCGCATTTGCCGGCCGAGCCGGCCGTGCTGGACTTTGCCCATCCGGCCTTCGAGCGCGTGCGCGAGGCCGTGGCGCCCCTGGCCGTGGAAGACATCACCCGCGACACCTTGTTGGCCGGCGCCCGCGCCGAACTGCTGGCGCGCGACACCCGTTCGCTGCTGGTGGTGCCGCTGGCCGTGGCCGGGCAGGTCTTGGCCGTCGTGCAGGCCGAGGCCACCGGCGCCACCCGCCGCTTTGGGCTGGGCGAGGTCGAGCTGGCGCAGACCCTGGCCAACCAGGGCGCCGTGGCCGTGCAGAACGCGCGGCTGTATGCGCAGACACAGAGCACCCTGGCCGAGCGCATCTACGCCGAGCAGGAGCTGCGCCGCCGCCACGAAGAGCTGGTGGCCCTCAACCGCGTGACGGTGGCCGTCACCTCCGAGCTGGACCTGCAGGTGATGCTGCGCGCCACCGCGCGCGAGCTGGTGAAGATTTTCGGGGCGCGCAACTGCGGCATCGCCCTGCTCAACAGCCAGCGCACGCACCTCACCGTCATGGCCGACTATTCCGCCCGGCCCGAAAGCACCAGCACCACCGGCGTCGTCATCCCACTGGAGGGCAACCCGTCGTCCATCTACGTGGTCGAGACCGGCCAGTCCCTGGTGCTGCCCCAGGCCTACCAGCACCCGCTGACCACGCCCATCCACGCCCTGCTGCGTGAGCTGAATACGCAGTGCCTGATGATCGTGCCCCTGCGCGCCCGCGGCGAGGTGGTGGGCACCATCGGCCTCGACACCGACCAGCCCGATCGCGAGTTCACCCTCGCGGAAGTCTCGTTGGCCGAGACCGTGGCCGGTCAGATCGCCGGCGCGGTGGAAAATGGCCGCTTCGCCCAGGAGCTGGAAGAACGCGTGGCCGCCCGCACCCAGGAGCTCCAGCGCGAGCGCGAGCGCGTACAGGTGCTGCTCCAGATCACCACCGAACTGTCCTCCAGCCTGGACCTGGACCTGGTGCTGTCGCGCGCCCTCCAGCTCGTCAGCGAGTCCATCAAGGCCACGCGCGGCTCGATCTACCTGCTCGACCAGGAGACCAACCAGTTGGTCTACCGCGCGGCCCTGGGCCGGGCGCAGCCCCTGCCCCCTGGCGGGCTGCCAGCGCCTTTCAAAGCCACCGAGGGGTTGGTGGGCCGGGTCATCAAGAGCCGCCAGGGCCTCGTCCTCGACGACCTGACCCAAGACCCGCGCTGGATGGCCCTGCCCGACCACGACGAGGCCTACTTGAGCGCGCTGGTGGTGCCGCTCATGGCCAGCGAAGACGCCCTGGGCGCCATGGTGCTGCTCAGCCCCGAGCCCCGCGCCTTTGACGAAAGCCAATTGCGGCTGGTGGCCGCCGCCACCAACCAGGTCGGCGCCGCCATCAACAACGCCGAGCTCTACCGCCTCATCCGCGACCAGGCCGAGCGCCTGGGCGGCCTGCTGCGCACCCAGCAGGTGGAGGCCACCAAGAGCCGCGCCATCCTCGAAGGCATCGCCGACGGCGTGCTGGTGGCCGGGGCCAAGGGCGAGATCATCGTCTACAACGCCGCTTGCGAGCGCATCCTGCGCTTGCCGCGTGACCAGGTCGTGGGCCGCCCCTTCATCGAGTTCGTGGGCATCTACGGCGCGGCCGGCCAGGGCTGGATCAACAGCGTGGACCGCTGGCGCCGCGACCCCAATAGCTACCGCCCCGGCGAGTTCGTGGCCCAGCGCATCGACCTGCACGAACAGCAGGTCATCTCCGTCCACCTGGCGCCGGTGATCGCCAATGACGAGTACCTGGGCTCGGTGTCGGTCATCCGCGACATCACGCGCGAGGTGGAAGTGGACCGCCTCAAGAGCGAATTCGTCACCAACGTCAGCCACGAGCTGCGCACGCCCATGACCTCCATCAAGGGCTATACCGACCTGCTGCTCATGGGCGCGGCCGGGGACATGGCCGAGAACCAGCGGCGCTTCATGGAGGTCATTCGCGGCAACGCCGACCGCCTGAGCCTGCTGGTCAACGACCTGCTGGATATCTCCCGCATCGAGTCGGGCAAAATCCAGCTCGTGTTGCGGCCGACCCAGATCACCGAGGTGCTGGCCGACGTGGTGGCCAACATCCACGGCCGGGTGGACGAAGAAGGCAAGCCGATGACCCTGGTGACCCGGGCCGCGGCCGACCTGCCGCCCGTCTGGGGTGATCGCGAGCGCCTCACGCAAATTATCATGAACCTGGCGGACAACGCCTTCAACTACAGCCATGCCGGCGGCACCATCACCCTGTCCGCGGAGACCAACCACAGCGGCGAGCATGTGATCGTGGAAGTCACCGACAGCGGCGTGGGCATTCCGCCCGAGGACCAGGCGCGGCTGTTCGACCGCTTCTACCGCGGCGACGACGCGCTGGTGCTGTCCACGGCCGGCACCGGTCTGGGCCTGGCGATCGCGCGCCAGTTAGCTGAAATGCACAACGGGCGGCTGTGGCTGGCCCGCTCCGACAGCGGCCGGGGGAGCACGTTTGCGCTGGCCCTCCCGGTGGACAAGCAGTAATTGGCAATTAGTAATTGGTAACTGCGCTTCAATTACTAATTGCCAATTACCCATAGAAAGATTGGGTATGGCAAAGATACTGATTGCCGAGGACGAACGCGACATCCGCGACCTGATCGCCTTTACCCTGCAGTTCGCGGGGCATCAGGTGCTCACGGCCAACAACGGGGAAGAAGCGGTGCAGATCACCCTGGCGGAGATCCCGGACCTGGTGTTGACGGACGTCCGGATGCCGAAAATGACGGGCTACGAGGCCTGCAAGCTGATCAAGGCCAACCCCGCCACCCAACACATCCCGGTGATCTTCCTTTCGGCCAAGGGCCAGGAGGCCGAAGTGCAGACCGGGCTGGCCTCCGGCGCCGACGAGTACCTGCTCAAGCCCTTCGCCCCCGACACTCTCACCCGCAAGGTGGCCGAGATCTTGGGCCGGCCCAAGGCGGCCTGAACCACTGCCTGTCCCCCTGACCCGTGAGCGCCTTAATCATCGATGATGAGGTCGTCCATTACGAAGTCCTCGGCCGCGGCCGGCCGTTGATCTTCGTCCACGGCTGGCTGGGCTCGTGGCGCTACTGGATTCCCACCATGCAGGCGCTCAGCGCCGAGTATCGCACCTACGCCCTGGACCTGTGGGGCTTTGGCGACACCGGCAAAGCCACCGACCGCTATCACCTCGACGCCCAGGCCGACCTGCTGCAGCGCTTTATGGACCACCTGGGCATTCTCAAGGCCGCCTTTGTCGGCCACGGGCTGGGCGGCGCGGTGGTCGTGCGCTTCGCCCGCAAGTTCCCCGACTGGGCCGACCGGTCGATGGGCGTCAGCGTGCCCCTGCACGGCACGGCCGTTAACCCCCGCCTCGTCAACGGCTCGGCCGTCAGCCTGCTGGAATGGCTGCTCGGCCGGGGCCCCGAGGTCGATCCCATCAGCCGCGAGGCCGCCAAGGCCGACCCACAGGCTCTGGAGGTCACCATCCGCGCCGTGATGGGGCAGGACGTCCGCGGCGAGCTGGCCGGGCTGGACCGCCCGTACCTGCTGGTCTACGGCGAGAAGGATCCCCTCATCGCCCCGCCCGAAGATGGCAGCCTGGGCGGCCTCAACGGCAACGTACACAGCATCGGCCTCGAAGAGTCACGCCACTTCCCCATGCTCGACGAAGCCGCTAAATTCAATCGGCTCCTCGCCGACTTCCTGTCGCTCAAATCCGGCGAGAGCCTCACCAACCTTGAGCTGAAGGAAGAGTGGCGGCGACGAGTCAGGTAATTGGTAATTAGTAATTGGTAACTGGTAATCGTTTCCGACAATTACCAATTACTATTTACTCTTTATCACCGTCCATCCATGTTTGGCTGCGTGTTCCGCCAATTGCCGGTCCGGGTACACCGCCACCGGGTGGCCGACCATCGCAAACAGTCCCAGGTCCGCATACGAATCGGCATAGGCGTGGCTGGCGGCGAAGTCGATGTCCAGTCCATTCTCGGCGCAGTATTGGCGCGCGTAAATGGCTTTTTGGTCGTCTATGCACGGCGGCCCGGCCATCCGCCCGGTGTAGCGGCCGGCGCGCATCTCGGCCGGCGAGCCGACCACGTGCTTGACCCCCCACATTTCGCCGAGCAGGCGGCCCATCTCAGTGGGGGCGCCCGTCACTAGCACCACCGGCTCGCCCGCCGCCAGGTGGGCGCGCAGCCGCTCCAGAACGTCAGGGCGCGTCACGTGCGCGGCATACTCATAGGCCACCCAGTGCGCCAGGGCCTGCATCTGCGCCGCGTCGCTGCCCCGGAAATACCACGGCAGGTGACTGCCCCACAGCCGCCGAAAGGTGGCCTCGCGGATGAGCCCCAGCGGGCGCAGCAAGGCCAGCGGGTAGTGCAGCGTGAGGAAGGCCGCGTGCGTCAACCGCCGCTCACCCCGGCCGGCATAGTAGTCCATCAAGCCCCGCCACACATTGGTGGAGGTCAGCGTGCCGTCGATATCGAAGAAAGCGGCCGTTTGCTTCATAAGCACAAAAAGGCCCGCGCTGGGCGCCGTCTAAGCCGGCGCGGCGCGGGCCAGATAGAGGCTTCTCCGCGCGCCCTTAGCGGGGCGCCGCCGCCTTCTCTTTGTGCTCGCGCACCAGCTCGCGCCGCAGCACCTTGCCCACCGTGGTCTTCGGCAATTCGCTGCGGAACTCGATCTGGGTCGGTATCTTGAACTTGGCCAGCTTGTCCACGCACCAGCCGCGCATTTCCTCGTCGGTGGCGCTCTCACCCGCCTTGAGCACGATCCAGGCCTTGGCCACCTCGCCCCGGCTGGCGTCGGGGATGCCCGCCACGCCCACCTCCTGCACCTTGGGATGCGCGGCCAGCACTTCTTCGATCTCGCGCGGCCACACCTGTAAGCCGCCCACCTTGATCAGCTCCTTCTTACGGTCCACGATGTAGAAGTACCCGTCCTCGTCCATGCGCACGATGTCGCCCGTATACAGCCAGGGCCCGCCCCCGGCCGGGTCGGCCTGGAGGGTGTTGGCCGTCTCGGACGGCATGTTCCAATAGCCCTTGAACACCTGCGGGCCGCGCACGATCAGCTCGCCAATCGCCTTCGGCCCCAGCACGGGCGTGCCGTCTTCCAGCGACAGGATGCGGCATTCCACATCCGGCAGGGGCATGCCGATGGACCCTTCCTTGTTCTGGCCCTGGAACGGGTTGCAGTGGGTGGCCGTGGGCGCCTCGGATAGGCCATAGCCCTCGAAGACCTTGCCGCCGGTCAGCCGCTCAAACGTGTTCTTGGTCTCCAGCAGCAGCGCGGCCGAGCCCGAGATGCAGGCGCGGATAGAGCCCAGGTGGTACTTGCCGGCCTTGACGGCGGGGTGGTTGTTGATGGCAATGTAGAGGGCCGGCACGGCCGGAAACAGCGTCGGGCGGTACTGGTTGATACTCTCCAGCACGTCCTTCAGGTCACGCGGGTTGGGCACCATAATCATGGTCGCGCCGCCGGCCATGGACAGCAGCATCCCCGCCACCATGCCATAAACATGGAAGAGTGGGATGGCCATGAGCGTAATCTCTTGGCCGAGGCGCATGGTGTGCAGCCAACTCTTGAGCTGCAGGGTATTCGCCACCAGGCAGCTATGGTTGGCGATGGCTGCCTTCGACAGCCCCGTGGTGCCGCCCGAATACTGGAAAAGCGCAATGTCGTCGCCGCCGATCTCGAGCTTGGGCCGCTCGGCGGCGGTGTGTTTGCGCAGAAGGTCCTTCATCCACACGTCGCCCGGCCCCAGGCTGACGCGGTGGCCCAGCTTCTTTTCCTTGAGCAGCGTGAAGAGCAGCGCCGTGACCGGCGCGAGCTGCTCCTTGAGATTGGTCACAATCAGGGTCTTCAGCTTGGTCTTGGGCTGCACTTCCTTGATGCGCGCATAGAAGTTGCTCATCACCACCATCAGCTCGATGCCCGAGTCCTTGAGCTGGTGCTCGATCTCGCGCGGGGTGTACTGGGGGTTGGTGGCCACCACGATGCCGCCGGCTTTGAGAATGCCAAAGTAGGCGATGACGAACTGGGGTGTATTGGGCATAAAGATGCCCACCCGGTCGCCCTTTTTGACGCCCATGGCCGCCAGGCCCGCCGCCATGCGGTCGCTCAAGTCGTTCACCTGCCGGTAGGTCAGCGCGTGGCCCTTGAGGATCGTGCACGGGCGGTCGGGGTACTGCGCCGCGGCTTCTTCGAGGAAAGCAAAGGCGGGCTTATTGGGATAAGGCGCCAGTGAAAGCGGCACAGCCTTGTCGTAGTGCTTCAGCCAGGGCCTGTCATCCATGGTTTATGCCTCCCAGCCGGCCAGGTATTAGGTTGTTCGGGCAGCCACTCGTAGCCTAGTATAGAACTGGCCCGAGAGCGTGTCAACATTACCCCCGTTG
>CAYUYN010000132.1:0-9523 GCA_964449185.1 uncultured Anaerolineales bacterium
CGTCCCAAAGGGATGCTTCGCTATATTCCGTTGGTGGCCTGGTAGCCGGTAGCACCCCACTAGATGCATGGGCACGCAGTTCACATCCGTACATGTTTGAGCCCTGTATTGCCCACTCCCAACAACCACAGACCTCACGGATCATCTTAGTGACGATCAAAGCTGATTGGGTCGATTCTCCGTACGGCTCGTCGCCGTAGGTAGCGCCGAGGTGTGAGTTCGCGGAAAGCCTGATGCGTAAGCGTGGGTCACCATAACATCCAGGGTCAGCCCAACGACACTCAGCCAAGCTGGTTAGCAACTCGAAGGGTGAGCCCGTGCACAACCCCTGCTACCGCCCCCGCCTCACCCACGTTGCCTGGGAACACAATGTAGGCCAAACCGGGCCAGCGGCTTTCCAACCCTAACTGCCAGACTGGCACGCCGGGCCGGATCTGCCCCAGGACCAATGCGCGCCGAACGCCCAGGGCGCGCGTGGCGAGGTCGCTAGAGGTAATGCCGCCCTTCGCGAGCACGTAGCGCGGCCGGGTGGATAGCGCGCGCACGATCGCCACGAGGCCCTCGGAAACGCGCCGGCCAATGTCCAGGCTGGCGAGCGCCTCCGAGCCCGTTACCAACTCGCGGCTGGTGAAAAGCAGCACGTCCGCTCCGGCGGACAACTTGTCTTCGACCGCCTGCGCAGCGCGATCAATCTCCGCCTCACGCGCCGCGCCGGTCAGGAGCGCGGCTACGCTTACTTCCACACTCATCACACCCGTCGCGCGCAGCGCTGCGAGTTGCGCCGTGGTTTTGGGCACATAGGATCCGGCGACGATCAAGCCGCCCCCAGTGTCCGGCAGACCTAATTCGGCCACCTGGAGCAGGGGCCGCTCGGCCAATCCCGCGCGCACCCGCACAAATGAGGCAGCCGTCCGATACAGGAAGCGGCGGCCACTGCCCTCCGCTTGCAGCGCTGCCAGGGCCAGCACCTCCAGGTCGCGCTCGCTGGCGGCATTTACCACGCAGACGGCTGCGCGCGGTAGGCTGAGCAGATGCGCCCGCACGTCGTCCGGTCCGCCGCGGCGCAACTCATCCAGGCTGATCGAGGCGACCGTCTCAAGCGGGATGCGCCCCGCGCTCTTCTCCACCACCCACTGGCGGAGGTTCGAGCTGGCGTAGCCAAAGGCATGATCGCGCGCAAACTCGGTCTCGCCCGCCGGCACGAGGCGCTCGTTTCCGGCCACGTAATGAACGTCGCCCAGGGTGTAGCGGCCGCCGGCCAGGAAGGCGGGGATAAGCAGGGTGGCGTCAAAGCGCCCGCCGAGGGCTGCCGCCAACGCATCGGTCTCACCGGGGAAGTGACCGCGCAGGGTCGAGTCACTGCGGCTGATTACGGCAAAGGCCCGGCCGGCCAGCCGCGCCGCCTCCACCAAGTTCTGGCCGATCTCGGCGTTGAGCGCCCGGGCTTGTGCCAGGGGCAGGCTGCGCGAGTTAGTGAGAACGTAGAAGGTGCTGACGCCGCGGGGGTGAGCCAGCTCGGCCTGCAGCGCAGCCGGCGACCACTCGGTCAGCACCGGCACGCCGTGAACGGTCTGGGTACCCGTGGGGTCATCGTCAAGGACGACCAGCGCCTGATCCGAACCTTGCCGCGCCGACTGGATCGCGGGCAGCAGATCTACGGGCCACTCGGAGGGCAGCGCGGCTAAGGTGGCGGCCAGGGGCAAGCCCCGCTCGGAGGGCGCTGGCGCGGCCATGCCGTCAGCGGCCGGTCAGCTCGACCAGCACACCGTCAGTGCCAGCCGCATCCACGAACAGCGCGCGGCGACCCTGGGTTCCCTGGTGGGGCTCGGGCCGGGCCGGCGCCAGGCCGTGCGCGGGCAAGGCCGCCACGGCCTCCGTGACATCGTCCACCGCCAGGCACAGGTGGTGGAGGCCGGGTCCGTGTGCCTTAAGCCAGGCAGCCAGCGGATGATCGTCAACCAATGGCTGCACCAGTTGCAGCTGGGTGTTGCCGAGCGACAGGTGCGTGAGCCGCAGGCTGCCATTGTTGACGATCTCGCTGAAGAGGACTGGCAGCCCAAACTTCTCGCTCCACACGCGCAGGGCGGCCTCGGTATCGGGCACGACGATGGCCAGGTGATCCAGATGCTTGAACATTTCGTCTCCTACCGGATAATTTCGCAGCCCTTGGCGGCGAGCGCCTTGTCTACCCAGGCCGGGACCAACTGGCCCGCCTGGATCGCGGCCAGCAGGCGGGCCTCTTTTTCGCGGATGGCCACCAGCGCACCGCACACCGCGCCGGCATCCGCCCTCGGCACGACGACCACACCGTCTTCGTCGCCGACCACGATGTCGCCCGCGTGGACGACCACGCCGCCACAGGCTACGGCGCCGCCGATCTCGCCCGGGCCGTCCTTGCTCGGGCTGGAGGGCGAGTGGCCCGCGGCATAAGTCGGCACGCCGGTCGCCCGGATGCCGCTAATGTCGCGGCACAGCCCATCGCACACGATGCCGGCCACACCCTTGGCCTTGGCTGCCATCACGACGAACTCGCCAAAGGTGCTGACGGTACTGTGGCCATACGTGGCGATGACCAGCACGTCGCCGGGCTGGGCCACGTCGATGGCTTTCCACACCATCAGGTTATCGCCCGGGCGGGTGCGGACCGTGAGGGCGGGTCCGCATAAGGCCAGGTCGGGCCGCAGGGGTCGAATATGTGGCTGCATGGCGCCCAGCCGGTCCATGGCGTCGCAGACGTGGCCGGTGGGCACGCCCCGAAAGCCGGCGACCAACTCGGCGGGCGGCCGCGGGGTGTTGAGATAAACGCGAAAACCAATCGTGGCGGTCGGTGCCATGGGGGCGCTCCTTAGGTCGGTGTAGGCGGGACGACATCGTGCGGCGGCTTGCCGCGCGCGACTCGCAGCATGTTATCGAAACAGGCGGTCATTTTGGTTTTGAGGGCGTCCACCGTGCCGGCGGCAATGTGAGGGGTCACTACCAGGTTGGGCAGGGCCAGCAGCGGGTCGTCCGGCCGCAGAGGCTCGCTTTCGTAAACGTCGAGGCCCGCGCCGCCGATTTGCCCGGCGCGCAGGGTCTCGACCAGCGCGGCTTGATGGACCAAGGGACCGCGCGCGGTGTTGATCAGCACGGCGGTTGGCCGCATCCGGGCCAGCTCGGCGGCACCGATGAGATGATGGGTGTCCGGCGTCAACGGCAGATGCAGGGAGACGATATCGGCCTGGGCCAACAGCTCGTCGAACGGCAGCCAGCGGGCCTGCAGACTGGCTTCCACCGCGGGGCTGGCGCGGAACGGGTCATAGTAAACAAGCCCAGCGCCAAAGGCACGCGCACGCACGGCCACCTCGCGCCCGATGCGGCCCAGGCCCACGAGACCAAAGCATTTGCCCGCGATCTCATACGAATTCGGCCGCAGCGCCCACTGCAGCCATTCACCGCGGCGCAGGGAGGCATCAGCCCGCAGCAATTGCTTGTAGAGCGCCAGCACGAGCAGAAAGACGTGCTCGGCCACGCCCACGCTCGTACCCGCCGGGCAGAGGGCCACGGGCACGCCCCGCGCTGCGGCAGCCGCTACATCCGTCTTGTCGTAGCCAACGCCCTGATGCTGGATGAGGCGCAGGCGCGGGGCAGCGGCGATGGCGGCGGATGGCAGAGGCGTGGTGGCCACGAGGACAAAATCAGCCACGGCCAACGCCGCTTCCACCGGCTCGTTCGCGCCGCGCACGCGCAGCGTCAGCCCAGGCGGCAGGCAGGCGCGCACCACCGCTTCGACATCGGCCGGCACGGGCTCGAGGTAAACGACGGTCAGGTCTGGCATGGCGGCGCTAGGCGGGCTCGGCCACGGCCTGCAGCAGGTCGGCCGTGGTGGCGGTCGGGCCGAGGATGCTCTCGATCCACAAAATGGTGCGCTCAGTCTGGGTGAAGTTGGCCACCTCGTGCGGCAGCTCAGCCGCCAGGGTGCAGTCGCGCATCAAGATCGTGTGATAGCCGCGGAAGACGGCGTCGCCCAGGGTGAAGAACACGCAGCAGTCGGCCACAAAGCCGGCACACAGAAGGGTCTTCGCACCCAGGTTGCGCAGCACGCTGTCCAGCCGGGTCTCGAAAAAGCCGCTGAAAGTGTGCTTGCGGATGTAATAGTCGTCTGGTCCGGGCGCCACCTGGGGCGGAAAGACGAGCTGTACCGCCTCGCCGCCCTCGAATTCAATCGGATCCACGCCTGGCTGGCGGAAGTCCACCTCGGGATCGAACCCCAGGCTCTCGCGCAGGCGCAGGCCGAAAGCCGAGCGGCCCATCTGGATGCGCGGGCTGCTGTTGGTGGTGTAGACGATGGGCAGGCCCAACCGGCGGGCGCAGCCGATAAGCGGCACCATGTGCGCATTGATGATGCGCCACCACTCGGCGTCCCAAGCGCTGTGCACTAGGTCTTTGACCGTCTCATTTTGGGCGGCATGATACAGGTCGATCAGCAGCAGCGCCGTCTCTTCGGTCTTTAGCGAAACGGTCTTGGGCGTGTGACCGTGCGGCGCCTTGGCTGGAAAGAAGCGATGGTAGCGAACAGGCAGGTCAATGGTCGCCATGACATTGCACCTCGTTTTTCATTCTGGTCAGAGCTCAATGACGCGGTTCTCGGCCGCCGACTGGTAGGCGGCGAAGGTGGCGCGCAGAGTCTTCAGGTTGTCGCCGGCGTGGGTCTCGGGCAGGCGGCCGGCCTGTAGGCACTCCGCGAAGTGCGCCTGGGCATGGTCGTAACTGGCCTGGTAGGCGGCGGCGATGTCGCCATCGTGCACGGCGCGCACGGTGGTCATCACCGGGCTCCACGGCCGGCCGCGGTCGGCCGGCACGCGTTCGCGCGGCAGGGGCTGCACGAGCTTCAGCACGTCGCCGCTGCCCTGGTTGGGCACGAGCGCCAGGCTGCCCCCATCACCCTCGATGACCACTTCTTCCAACATGGTCGGCAGGTCCTGGGCCGCGTGGCTGGCCCAACTGATGTCCACGCTGGCCACCACCTCGCCAAAGCCAAAGGTCATCAGCGCCCGGTCTTCACCGGCGAACTGGTGGCTGACCTTGGCCAGGCGCGCGTGTACCCACCGCGGCTCACCGAGCAGCATCCGCAGCGTGTCGATGAGATGGAGGCCCCACTCATAGACGAGCAGCCTGGGCATGTCGCGGGTATAGGCCTGGCGTACCAGCAGGCCGGGCGGCTGGCCATCGGGCGGGCCGAGGGTGACGTTGCGGTGCGAGGCGATGCGGGCATAGCGCAGCCGGCCCAGCGTGCCCTGCTGCAAAATCTGCTGCACCTGGCGATACCACGCCCGCCAGCGCCAGTTCTCGTTGACGCTGAGCAGCACGCCGGCTTTGTCACAGGCCGCCAACATGGCCTGGGCGTCATCCAGGCTGGGCGCCAGCGGCTTCTGGCAGATGACATTGACGCCGCACGCCGCCGCTGCTTCGGTGGCCGCTCGATGAAGATCCGGCGCCAGGGCAATGTCGACGAAGTCTAGCCCCGTCTCGCGCGCCAGCAACTCATCCACCTCGCCATAGACGTGCGCGCGGTCGATGCCGTAACGGTCGGCCAGTTCGTGCGCCTTGGCGACGGTGCGATTGCACAGCGCGACAATCTCCACGCCAGGCGCGCGCTGCCACGCGGTCAGGTGATAGGGCGCGATGCTGCCCGTGCCGATAAGGGCGCCGCGCAGCTGTTTATGATCCATGCTCAGGCCTCCGAGAGGGGCGGCATAGCAAACGCCAACAGGTCCATGACTTCAATCTCGCTGGGCGCTGCCGCTCGCAGCGCCCGCTGCGAGAACGGATCGCAGGTCAGAATGAGATCGGGCTTAAGCGCCATCAAGCTATCCAGGCGGCGCTGCGCCAGCCGACGCGCCAGGGCCGGGTTGAGCCCGATGGCCGGGCGCTCGACCGCCGCGGGCCAGGCCAAACGCTGCGCGTCAGGCTCGGGGCAGAAGCAGTCGCCCAACCATTGGCCCAACCACTGCTCAAGCAGACCGTAATCCAGCCGGCCGTACAGCAAAGCCGCTGAGGCATGCAGCACGAGACGCCGGCCCTGGCCGGCCAATGCGCGCAGCTGGACGCGGCCTTCAATGGCCGCCTGGGCCAGGGCCGTGCCGATGTAGGCCACTTGCAACGGCAATCCCGCCAACACTTCCGCCAGCGCGACGGCCTCCTTCGGCGTCCCGGCCATCACCTGGCGATAGCCACCTTTTGAAATGTGCCCCCGGATGTTCGCTTCCGCCTCATCGGCTTCCGCCGCCAGGCCCAACTCGCGCAACATCCGTCCGGAATCCGGCACCCCGGTCAGCAGGGCCACCGGTCCAGCCACGCAGCGCGCGGTCCGCAGCGCGGCGCCCGTAGCCTCGGGGTCATGGGCCAGCATAGCACCATCTGGCACAAACAGGGTCTCGGCGCCCGCGTCGCCAGGCCCCAGGCTGTCCCAGGCCGCGCGCAGGTCGCCATAGAGGTGACCGTGCTCTCGCAGCCGGTGACGCAACGGATCGATCTCAGTCACCGCCCCCTGCTCCACCAGCCAAGCCCGCACCGGCCACAGCGCCCGCGCCAAGTCGGGCGGTTGCGGCAAGATCGAGCTGGCGCGGCACCGACCGCAGTCGTCGCAGCGATAGAGCAGCGCCACCACATCGGGCGTCGGCGGCAGGCCGCCTTCCACCAACGCCAGTGCCAACTGCGCCCGGCGCGAGGGATACTCCGCCGTCCGGCGCACGAGCTGCGCCCAATGGCAGGTTGAGACGTCCTGGTCATGGCCCAGGGCCAGCGGTCGCAGCGCGAGTACTTCTTCCACGCGCAGCACTTATGAGTCCGGAATGAGCTTGCCGGGGTTCAGGATGCCGCGCGGGTCCAGCGCGGCCTTGATCGCACGCAGCACGCCCAGGCCCGCCGCGCCATGCTCGGCCGCCATCCAATGCGCGCGGCCAAGGCCAATGCCGTGATGGTGGCTCACGCTGCCCCCGGCCGCGTGGCAGGCTTCCAGCAGATCGTCCACCAGGGCTCGGTACAAGCTGACGGCGGCCTCATCATCGACCGCCTCGGCCTTGACGATCACGTACAGGCCGCCGCCGGCCGGGTACACGTGTGAGATGTGCGCGTGTACTTGCGCGCCGTGCTGGCGGGCCGCCGCCGTCATCGCGGCATAGACGGCGGGCAGAGCCTGCCAGAGGGCCGCCACCTCGATGGCGTCGGAGATGGCGCCCGAGCGGCTGTTGGCCAGCACCATGCCGCTGGTGTCGAAGCGCGTCTGCCACCAGCGCTCGGCCGGGGCGCTGCCCAGGTCGCGGCCGCCGGCCCTCTCGCAATAGCGGCGACCCAGGGCGGCGCTGGTCTCGGCCAGCTCGCGCAGGCCTTCATAGACGAGCACCAGCACGCAGGCCTCGGGCTGCAGGTCAAGCCCGTGGAACTTGTGCGCGGTCTCGGCCGCGTCATACAGGCGCACCACCGCCGGCCGCAGCCCGGCCTGGAGCATGTCGCGCAGCGCAGCGAGCGCCGGCTCGAAGCCGCCAAAGGCAAAGCTCTCCCACACACGTGTCTCGGCCCGGCGGTGAAGGCTGAGAGCCGCCTCGGTCACGACGCCCAAGGTGCCCTCCGAGCCCAGGAACAGTTCGTTCAGGTTCGGCCCGGTGGCGGAGCGCGGCGAGGCGTGGGTGCGCACCACCTCGCCATCGGCCAGCACCACCTCCAGGCCGATGACCATATCTTCGATGTTGCCATGCAGGGTGGAGAAGGTGCCTGAGGCCCGTGTAGCCACCCAGCCGCCCACCGTGCTCGAGTGCAGGGATTGAGGAAAGTGCCCCAGCGACAGGCCCTGTGCGTTCAGGCTGCGCTCCAGATCAGCGCCCCATAGGCCGGCCCCGGCATAGGCCACGAGCGAAGTGGCATCTACCCGCAGGCCGTTCAGGCGCTTGGTGTCCAAGGAGAGACAGCCGGGCACCGGCGTGGTGCCGCCCACAATGCCCGAGCCTCCGCCAAAGGGGATCACCGGCACCCGGGCCGCATTCGCCAGGCGCAGCACGGCACTCACCTGCCGCACGTCCCCCGGCCAGACCACGCCGGCGGGCAGTGGCGGCAGCCCAGCCTGGCGCGCCTGCTTGAGCTCGATCGGCCACACCCCGCGCGAGTTCGCCAGCCGGTCGCTCACCGCCGTGGACACGTGCTCGGCACCCAACGCGGCGGCCAAGTCCGCGAGCAGGGCCGGGCTGAGGGTCGTCTCGTTCAACCCGCCTAGCCTTTCAGGGCCCCGGCCGTAAGGCCTTTGATGAGAAAGCGCTGGAGGAAGGCATAGGCGATGACGGCCGGGATGATGGTGATGATCATGCCGGCGGCCACACCTGGCTCGTTCGACGTGAAGTGGCCTTCGAGCAGGCTGATGCCGACCGGCAGAGTGCGCGAGGCCGTGTCGCCGGTGAGCACGAGCGCCAGGATGTACTCGCTCCAGGACGAGAGGATGTGGAAGGTGGCCATGGTGGCCAGGGCCGGCGTGGAGAGCGGCAGGATGATGTGCCAGAAGACCGTCCACATGCCGGCGCCGTCCATCACAGCCGCCTCCTCCAGCTCGTTGGGGATGGTCTCCATGAACGCGCGCAGGAAGAACACGTTCCACGGCAGGCCCACGGCTGCATACACCAGGGCCAGGCCGGCCAGGCTATTGTAAATGCCAAGGGTGCGGGTGAAGATCGCCAGGGGTATCAGCATCAGCGAGTGGGGGATCAGAAAGCCAAACAGGATATAGGCCCAGACGAGCGCCTTGAGGCGAAACTCGAAACGCGCCAGGACAAAGGCGGTGGTAGAAGACAGGCCCAGCACCAGGATGGTAGAACCGATGGTCACCGCCAGCGAGTTCAGGAAGTAGATACCCATCTTGGCATGCACCCAGGCCGCCTGGTAGTTGGACCACTTCCAACTTAGCGGCAGGCCGAAGGGATCGGCATACAGCTCAGGCGTGAACTTGAGCGAGGTGAGCAGGATCCAGACCAGGGGATAGACCGCCAGGAAGGCCCAGATGAATAGGCCAGTGTGCAGAGCCAATTGGCCCAGCCTGCGCTGCCAGCCGCCGGGGGCGGCCGGGCCGCGCGCGCCCGCCCGCAGCGAATAGGCCGCAACCGCATCGGCGCTCATCGGTAGACCCCGGCCTCGCGCTCGCGCCCAAAGCGCCACACCAGCACCACGGCTACGATGCCCAGCAGGAAGCTGAGCACCGCCACCGCGCTGCCGTAGCCCCAGACCTTCTTGACCCACAGCAGATAGAGCGAATACGAGATCAGGGTCTCGCTCAGGTGCAGGGGCCCGCCCTTGGTCATCAGCACGGGATAAATAAAGCTTCCCAGCGCGCCCTGCAGCCCCAGGATCATGGCCGAGACGTACACCGGCCGCAGTCCGGGCAGGGTGACGTAGCGGAGCTGCTGCCAACTATTCGCCCCGTCAATGGCGGCCGCCTCGTAGTATTCCTCGGGGATGCCGGCCAGAGCGGCCAGGAAGATTACCATGAAGAAGCCCACGTGCTGCC
>CAYUYN010000133.1:0-9518 GCA_964449185.1 uncultured Anaerolineales bacterium
GGCGGCCAGCGCCGCGCCCAGTGCCTCACGGCGGCCGGTGAAGGCCACGCGCGCGCCCTCGGCGGCGAAGAGCAGGACGGTGGCGCGGCCAATGCCCGAGGTGCCGCCGGTGATGAGGGCGAGTTTATTGAGGAGACGCATCTACGAACCTAAGGCGTGTGTGAAGCGGGGCGCAAGGCACAGGGCACAGGGCTTAGGCAGCCTGCGCGATCTCACGTTCCAGCATCTTCAGGAGGCCCGCCAGGGGCCGCGCTGCATCGCTCCGCAGGGTTTCCAGGTCGGCGGCCTCTTGTGGCTTGAAGTAGCCCAGGCGACGAGCCAGGTGAATGTAATATTCGATCTCGTTGAGCTCGCCCATGGAGTCGTCGTAGGCTGCGCGTCGCTCTCGTAGTGTGCGCTTGCCACTGCCCTCGGCGATATTCGCCCCGACCGAAACAGCCGCGCGTCGTATCTGTGAGCGCAGGCCGTATGTCTCAGTTGGCGGAAAATCGCGTGTGCACTGGTAGATAGCGACTGCCAGATCGTCCGCTTTCTGCCAGGCCACCAGCTCCTTAAAGTTTCTCCCCACTTTCTTCTCCAGGCAGGACTGCCCTCACAAGATGCTTTGCGCACGCAAAGGTCTGCGTCTCCAGGCCCATGCGCCCTCAGGCCCTGAGCCTTGTGCCCCTGGGCCATGCGCCCTCTTCCTCACTGCCCCACCCACTTCGCCGCCAGGCTTGGATGCCCGAACAAAGAAAAGATCTCGCCCACCGACGGCAGCAGGGACGGCCGCTGGGCGGCGCTGGAGAGGAGGTCAAAGAACGTCGGGAGGGGCGTGTATTCGATGAGGCGCGGCTCGCCGGTGATGCCGCCCAGCTCGGCGGCCTTGGCCACCGCGTCTTCTTCGTAGCCCAAGGCGTCCACCAGGTGATTGGCCAGGGCCTGGCGGCCGGTGTAGACGCGACCATCGGCCAGGGGCAGCACCTCGTCCACGGTCAGGCCGCGGCCGTCGGCCACGATGGCCACAAAGCCAGTGTAGGCCTCGTCGATAATGACCCGCCAGTAGGCGCGCTCTGCCTCGGTCATCTCGCGGTAGGGCGAGCCGAAGTCCTTGCGCGGGCCGGAGGTGATGACGACGAACTCCACGCCGACCTTGTTGAGCAGCTCATCCGCGTTGGGGAACTCGCTGATGACGCCGATAGAGCCGGTGAGGGTGTTGGGGTTGGCAATGATCCAGTCGGACGCCATGCTCACGTAGTAGCCGCCGCTGGCCGCCAGGTCGCCCATCAGCACGACGATGGGCTTGTCCACGTTTTTCAGCGCATGGTAGATCACGTCCGAGGCGGTCACGCCGCCGCCGGGGCTGTTGACGTACAACAGGATGGCGCGCACGTTGGGGTCGGCGTCGGCGCGCTCGATCTGGTCCACCAGGGTTTCGGACGCGGCCACGCTGCTGGTGGCGAAGGGACCGGACCCGCCGGAGGTGATCAGGCCTTCCACGCGGATGACGGCCACGGCCGGGCCGGTGCCGGCCCCGCTGCCGGCGAACTGGCTGTCGGGCGTGGGGATAGAGAAGGCCAGCAGGCGGCAGGCCAGGGCCGTGGTCAGGATCAGGCCGAAGCAGGCGAAGACCGGCAGGCCAAAACCCACCACCAGCGCACCCAGCACGCGCCAATAGGGGCCGTTATCGCCGCGCTGGCGTTCTCCGGGCGCGCGCGCGGGCGTGACTGTGGCCGTGGCCGGCGCGGCCAGGGCGGCCAGGGGCAGGGGTTCGTGGCTCATCACGTTGTCCTTTCGATAAATAAGGGGCGGTTCGCCAGGGCTGGGCCTACGCCCGGCCCTGGCGAACCGCCCCACAGTCTTGCCACTACTTGGCTGCGTCCAGGGCGCTGGCAAACACGCCGAGCGCGTCCTTGATCTGCTGCTCCGTGACCACCAGGGGCGGTATCCAGCGGATGGTGTTGTCGTAGGTGCCGCAGGTCAGCAGCATCAGGTCCTGGTCCAGCGCGGCCTTGGTCACGGCCTTGGCGCGGTCGGTCCAGGGCTCGCGGCGGGGTGTGGTGAACTCGGTGCCCACCATCAGGCCCAGGCCGCGCACGTCGCCGATCTCGGGGTGGTCTTCCTGCAGGCGGCGCAGGCCGGCTTGCAGCACGCCGCCCAGGCGCTCGGCGTTCTCGGGCAGGTGCTCCTCGCGCAGCACCTGCACGCTGGCCACGGCGGCGGCGCAAGCCACGGCGTTGCCGCCGTAAGTGCCGCCGTGCGTGCCGGGGGTCCACCTGGCCATCAGCTCGGCGCTGGCGGCCAGGCCCGAGAGCGGCATGCCCGAGGCCAGGCCTTTGGCCATGGCCAGCACGTCGGGCACGATGCCGAAATGCTCAAAGCCAAACCAGCGGCCGGTGCGGCCAAAGCCCGACTGCACCTCGTCGGCCACCAGCAAGATGCCGTAATGCGTGCACAGCTCGCGCAGCTCCTGCATAAAGCGCGCGGGCGGCGGCACGTAGCCGCCCTCGCCCAGCACCGACTCGATGACGATGGCGGCCGTCTCCTCCGGCGCGGTCTGGCTCTTGAGCAGCAGCTTGAGCTCCTTGAGGCAGTAGTCGGTGGTGGCAGCCTCGTCCCAGCCGTACTTGTAGGCATAGGGGAAGGGCGCCACAAACACGCCCGGCACCAGGGGCTGGTAGCCGACGCGGTAGATGGTCTTGGAGGTGGTCATGGCCATGGTCAGGTGCGTGCGGCCATGGAACGACCCGTTGAAGACGATGACGTTGGGCCGCCGGGTGGCGTGCTTGGCCAGCTTGACGGCTGCCTCCAGGATTTCCGCGCCGGAGTTGGAGAAGAAAAACGTATCCAGGGACGCCGGCACCACGGTGCGCAGCTCGTCGATCAGGCGCAGCACGGGCGTGTGGTAGACGATGTTCATCTGGCCGTGCACCAGACGCGCGGCCTGCTCCTGGATGGCGGCCACCACGCGCGGGTGGGAGTGGCCGGTGTTGGTGACGCCGATGCCGCTGGTGAAGTCCAGCAGCCGGCGGCCGTCGGTGGTGTACAGGTAGGCGCCCTCGCCGCGCTCGGCGATCAGGCTGGCGGGCACGGCGCGGCCCCAAACGGGGGAGACGTGAGAGAGATCTTCGCTCATGGGTGTCCTCTGGGTGGGCAAGGCATGGCAGCCAGCGGCCGGGCCGCCGGGCTTAGGGCGCGGTGGGGGGGTCCTGCGGCGGCTCTTTGGCCTCGGCCGCGCCGGCCTCGGTTTCGTCCCAGGCGGGCAGGGCCAGCACCAGGAAGGCGGCGCCGCCGTGGGCGTAGGACGCCATCTCGGTCAGCTTGCCGATGTACTGGTCGGCCGCCAGGGACTTGTGGCGGTGGAACTCACCGTCGCCGTTGACGCGGCCCAGGTATTCATCGGGGCCGACCTTGGCGCGGAAGACCTTGCCGCTGTCCAGCTCCACCCGCCCGATGTACTTGTCGGGGCCCAGGCGGGCTTCGTAGATCTTGCCGCTGTCGATCTCCACGCGGCCAATGTATTTGTCGGGGCCGAAGCGGCTTTCGTACAGGCGACCGTCGGGCTCCACCCGGCCCAGCAGTTCGTCGGCGGCCAGGGGTTTGTGTCGGAACACTTTACTCGTCATGCCAGGCTCCTCTGTGCGGGGTTCAGTCAACGATGATCAGGCTGGCGTTCGACAGCAGCGCGAAGACCAAGGGGGCGCACACCGCCAGGCTGATGAAGTTAAGCAGCAAACCGGCCAGGGCCTTGTTGCGCCGGCGCAGGGTGCCTATGCAATGCCCAGCGCCAGCCCGGCCTTGCCCAGGGTATTGGATTGTTGACCGGCGGGTGGCTGCATGCGGTCCGTCTTTGGCTAAGGATCGCGCGAGTGTACCACCGAACCCGCCACACGCAAGGAAGTTGACGCGGCTTGACTTTCGCTTACACTAGAGCCGTGTTTACCGAACTCGTCTCCGAACGCCTGGTCGTGCGCCGCTTTCAGGACAGCGATCTGGCCGCCTTCCTGGCCTATCGCAACGACCCCGCCATCAGCCGCTATCAGAACTGGGACTCGCTCAGCGCGCCGCATGCCCAGGCCATCCTGCAGGAGCAGCGCCACCTGGAGCCGGGCAGCCCCGGGCCGTGGTTTCAGTTTGCCCTGGCGCTGAAGGCCGGCGGCCAACTGGTGGGCGACTGCGGCCTGCAGGTGCTGCTGCAGGACGCGCGCCAGGCGCAGGTGACGCTCTCGCTGGCGTCGGCCTACCAGGGTGCCGGCCTGGCCACCGAGGCGCTGACCACGGTGCTGGACTACGCCTTTATCAACCTGGACCTGCACCGCGTGATCGCGGTGGTGGACACCGAGAATGTCGGGCCGGTGCGGCTGTTTGAGCGGGTCGGCCTGCGGCGCGAAGGCTGTTTTGTGAAGAACGTCTGGTTCAAGGGTCGCTGGGCCGACGAATACCTGTTTGCGCTGCTCCAGGCCGAATGGCTGTCGCGGCCCGGGCTGCCGCGGATGTTCATCACCGGCCCGCAACCCGCCTCGCACGACCTGCCCCCGGCCAACTGACCGGCCCGCGGCGCGCCGCGCCCGCCATGCTGCTGCTCTTCGCCCGCCACGGCGAAAGCTTCAACTGAAAAAAGCCTTAACCGCAAAGACGCAAAGTGCGTGAAGGAAGAGCAAGAAGAAGAAATCAGCTTCTATTTCGCTCAATCCAACCCACGCCATAGTCCACCAGGGCGCGTTGGGGCATGAACAGGGCCGTGGCGCGGTTGAGGTGGGTGCCCACGGGGCCGCGGCGCTCGAGGCCGGTGTCGCGGGCAAAGGCCTCGCCGAGGGCGGGGAAATCCTTGTCGTTGAAGTCCAGGTCTTCGAAGGTCACCCATTCCCGCCGGCCGTCCGCCTGGATGGGCGCGCCCTGCGGGACATTGCGTTTGCTGGGGAAGCGGGCGCGGTACTCGGCCAGGTGCAGCGAGGTGTTGATGGCGTAGCCCACGCCCAGCAGCAGCACCCAGCCGTCCAGGTCGTACACCCGGCTCAGGGGCGAGCCCTCGCCCATGCCGGCCTGGAGCGTGTGGTCGCGGGTGACGTCCGCGGCGTGGCGGCCCCAGGCGGCAAAGGAAACCTGTGGGTGCGCGCTGCGCAGGACGCCGGCCTGGTTGCGGAAGGCCTCGGGCACGGCGCCCATCCCGCGCGTCGGGGTCAGGTCCGGCTGAAAGGCCGGCATGGTCGCGCGGATCGTGTCCCACCAACTGCCGGGCACGGGCGGGTTCTGCCAGTGCGACGGCTCGGACAGCGCGCCGGAGTGCGTGGGCATCACCAGGGTGCCCTCCGGCCCCAGCAGGCCCTCCAGCGCCTCGATCACCGCCACCGGCCCGCCATTGATCCAGCCCAAGGCCCGCAGCGAGGTGTGCGCCAGCACGGTCATCCCGCGCGAGACGCCCAGCGCGGCCAAGTCGGCGGTGAGCGAAGCCGTGGTGGCCGGGGCGGTGGAGTTTTTGATGAAATCGAGTTCGGTCATGGCGGCGGTGACCAGTTACTCTTTTCTCCTTACCAGGCAAACGCCTCCGGTGCCTCACCACCCGGCCCCGGCCAGATCTCGTCGATGCGTTTCAGAGTCTCGGCCTCGAGCTTGAGCGCCACCGCCCGCAGGCTGCCGTCGAGCTGCTCAATCGTGCGCGGGCCGATGATGGGCGCGGTGACGACCGGGTTGTGCAGCAGCCAGGCCAGGGCCACATCCGCCGGCTGTTCGCCCAGTTCTTCGCACAGCGCCTCATAGGCCTTGAGCTGTTTGCTGTACTTCTTGACCTCTTTCTGCGCGTCGGCGTTGGCGCGCCGGCCCACCTTGGGCTTGCCAAAGGCGCCGCCCAGCAGGCCGCCGGACAACGGGCTCCAGGGGATCAGCCCCAGGCCGTAGGCGCGGCAGGCCGGGATGACCTCCATCTCGATCATGCGGTCCTTAAGGTTGTACAGCGACTGCTCCGATACCAGCCCCATGAAGTGGCGGTTGGCGGCGGCGTGCTGGGCCTGGCCCAAGTGCCACCCGGCAAAGTTGCTGCTGCCGGCGTACAGCACCTTGCCCTGCTGCACCAGCACCTCCATCGCCTGCCAGATCTCTTCCCAGGGGGTCTCACGGTCGATGTGGTGCATCTGGTACAGGTCGATGTGGTCGGTCTGCAGCCGGCGCAGGCTCTCGTCGCAGGCGCGGCGGATATTGTAGGCCGACAGGCGCTGGTCATTGGGTCCTTCACCCATGCGGCCAAAGACCTTGGTGGCAAGCACCACCTGCTCGCGGCGCCCGCCGCCCTGCACCAACCAGCGGCCCACGATTTGCTCGGTGATGCCTTCGCCGAGCTTGCCGCCGTAGACGTTGGCCGTGTCGAAGAAGTTGACGCCCACTGCCAGGGCGCGGTCCATGATGGCAAAACTGTCGGGTTCGGTCGTGCGCGGGCCGAAGTTCATCGTGCCCAGGCACAGGCGGCTGACCTTGAGGCCGGTGCGGCCCAGTGAGGTATAGTCCAAGGTGATTCCTCCGGAGGGAAATAAGGGAACTAACGGATATGAGGGAAATAAAGGACGGAGTCGGTTAGGCCCCGTCCTTTTTCATGCGACTGTCGCGCGCAGCGGATCGTCGCCTCTACCCGCCCGCGGCCGCCTTGAACTCGGTCCACACGCGGTCGTAGAGTTCCAGGGCGTCACCCACGTCCTGGATCCACTGCAGGCTGGCCATGGTGGCTTCGTCCGGGTAGATGCCCTTGTTGGCCAGCATCTCGGGGTCCATAAAAGCCTTGGCGGCCTCATTCGGCGTGCCGTAGCCCACGAAGGTGGCGTTCTGCGCTGCAATTTCAGGGTCGTGCATGTAATTCATGAACACCTCGGCCGTGTACTTGTTGGGCGCGCCCACCGGGATGGCCAGGTTGTCCTGCCAGATGGTGCAGCCTTCCTCGGGGATGATGTACACGATGCCCTCGCGCCCGCCGGCGTCGGGGTCCCCGGCCAGGATGGCGTCGCCGGTCCAGATGTGGCCGATGACCGTCTCGCCCGAGATGATCAGGTCGTCGTTCGACATGCTGTCATACGCCTTGACGCACTTGGCATGCTCCACCAGCAGGTTCTTGGCTTCTTCCAGGTGCGCCGGGTCGATGTCGTTGATGGGATAGCCCAGGTAGATCAGGGCCGCCCCGATGGTCTCGCGCTCGTCGTCGAGCAGGCTGATCTTGCCGCAGGTCTCCTCGGTCGGCTCGAAGACCATGTCCCACGACGCCACGGGTTCGGGGATGACGTTGGTGTCCACCGCGAAGCCGGAGGTGCCCCAGAAGTAGGGCACGGTGTACGCCTGCTGCGGGTCGAAGTACTGCTTGACGTGGAACGCGCCCATGTTGGCGATGTTGGGGATGTTACCGTAGTCGAGCTTCTCCAGCATGCCTTCGCTGACCAGGATCTGCACCATGTAGTCGGACGGCACGATGATGTCGTAGCCGGTGCCGCCGGCCAGCAGGGTCGCCAGCAGCGTCTCATTCGAGTCGAAGTTAGTCTCGGTGACCTTCACGCCGCACTCGGCCTCGAACTGGTCCTTGATGGCCGGGTCGATGTACTCGACCCAGGTATAGAACTGCAGCTCAGCGGCCAATTTCGACTTGTCGCCGCAGCGGCCCTCGGCGACCGGCTCGGTATCGCCGCTGTCGCCGTTGACCGTCGTCGGCGCCACGGCCGGCGGCGTGGCCGTGGCCGCCGGCGCGCAGGCGGCCAGCAGGAGGGTGAAGAGGGTCAGCAGGTAAGGCAGTTTCTTGGACATGGGGTCTCCTCGTATGAGTTGGCAGCGGATTTTGTAGCGGATGTAACCGCTTTGCGTGGTTGCGCTTAGGTCCGCTCGGCGAATGTCAGCCGCTGCCAGGGTCTATGCTTCTGGTCATGCGATAGCGCCAAGCGCGGGGCGCGTCCAATGATTTCCAGCGGATTTTGAAACGGATTTAGCGGATGGTTGGCTTTTGTACCGCTTGCCGCTGCACGTCGGTCGCACCGCTCTCACGATCACATTCTGATATCAATTCTCAGCATCATTCTGGCCAGGCCGCCAAAGGTACTGGGTCACACGGCTCTGCCAGCCTTCGCGCGACCTGGGTGGCAGGACACGTTTGTACTCTAGGCTGGGCCTTCCAAAATTCAGTAGTAACCCGACTTTGGCATCCAGGGCCGCCAGGTAGGTGATCACCTGACCCAATTCACGATCACCCATTGCGTGGGCAAAGGCCTTGGACTCGACGACCACGCAATCATTGACCCAGTGATCCAGGTAAAGCCTTCCCATCCAAACGGCGCCATCATAGATTTCGAGGTGATGCTCTTCAGGGCAGGTAAGCCCATCCTTTAGAAGTTCGGCCGTCAATGCGGCTTGGTAGTGCTGCTCTCGCAACCCTCGCGTGGTGCGCCGGTGCACCCGCATCGCCGCCCCGATAATGCGATAGGTAACATCTGCGTATGGGATCGACGAGTCAGGCATTACCTGTAGTCAACAATCCGCTAAATCCGTTTCCAAATCCGCTGGAAATCATTGCCCGCGGACCCACTCTAAACCATCCGCTACACGCGCAGCGGCTACAAAATCCGCTGCCAACCCTCACCCCCCCAACACCGCCACCGACAGCCAGGCCGCGCCGCCCGCCAGCAGCAAGGAAAACATCGCTAATACCTTCCCGGCCGGGTTCGCTTCTTTCAGCTCCGCCAGCCAGTCGGGCAAGGCGCGGCGCAGCCAGAGCAGCGGCAACAGCGGCCACAACCGCAGCAAGTCCAGGGGCGTGAATTGTCCCAGCGCCAGGCGGTTGACCACCGCCAGCGCGGCCTGCAAGTTCAGCCCCAGCACCATCCCCACCCCCATCGCGCGGGTAAAGAGCGGCCCGCCGCCCTGGGCCGTGAGCGACAGACCCACCAGCCCCATCGAGCCAAACAGCATGGCCGTCGAGAGCGCGTTAACCTCGGGCGTGACCCCCTTGCGCACCAGGCTGTAAATGTACAGCGGCATGGTGCTCGAGCCGACGCCCTTGGTGAAAGCGGTGATCAGGTAATCGTCCAGCGACAGGGTGAAGGCCATCAGCGCGCCGCCGATGATGCCCGGCATCAACAGGGGCAGGGTGACGCGCGTAAAGGTGCGCCACTCGTCCGCGCCCAGGTCACCGGCCGCCTCTTCCAGCGTGCGGTCAAACCCGGCCAGCCGCGCGCGCACGATGACGTACACAAAGGGGATGTTGAAGGCGATGTGCGCCAGGGTGATGGTGTGCAGGCCGGTGCCCAGCCGCACGCCGGTGACCGCCTGGATGAAGGGGAACAGCGCCTGGTTGAAGAACAGCAGCAGCGAGATGCCCATGACGATCTCGGGGATCACGATGGGCAGATACAGGTTGGCGTCGAAGGCCGTGCGCAGCCGGAAGCGGTAGCGAACCATGCCGATGGCCGTCAGGGTGCCGATGGCGGTGGCCGCCACGGTGGACACCAGGCCGATCAGCAGGCTGTTGCGGGCGGCCTGGAGCAGGTCGGCGTTGGCCGCCAACTGGGTGTACCACTCCA